>JALUWZ010000047.1 GCA_027019205.1 Emcibacter sp. | reverse complement strand
GTTTCAGGGGGTTTCACCCCCGCGCCGTGGGCGCTCCCCCGCCTCGCATTGGCTCGGGCGCGCGGTCGCGCTTGCCTCAGCCCTGCGGGCTTCGGAGGCTGAGTGCAAGGACTTATATTCTAGCGCTTCTTCAGGGTCAGTTTCAGCGCGACCGCTTTTCCGCCGCGTTTTACAATGACATCAACCTTGTCACCGGGATTATATTTACCCAGAATATTGGTGTAGTCGCGCAGGTTGGTGACCGGCTTGCCGCCAAATGAGGTGATGATGTCCCCGGCCTTGAGGCCGGCTTCGGCCCCGGCGCTTTTTGGTGCAACCTGTGAAACCCTGACTCCTTTGCCGTTAAAGGTAAAGTCCGGCATGGTGCCGGTGCTGACCTTGCGGCCACTGCGCCTTGTTGCCGGGGGCAGTATTTTTGCAGCATTCGGGTCTGCCGCCTTCAGGGTCGAGGTCAGCGGTGCCGGACGCCGGGCGAGATATTCGATCACCTCTTTGGTCAGGCTCGCAACCCGGACCAGACTTTCCGGGCGGACCTTGTCGGCGGTATCGCTTGGCCGGTGATAATCCGCCGTCGGGCTGCCAAAGATATGAATCGCCGGGACGCCGGCCTCGGTAAAGGCGGTATGGTCGCTGGCATTGACCGCCTGCTGGACAAGGGCGGTCTGAATACCGGTCGTGGCCTCGGTCCCCATAAAGATAAAGCGCCATTCTGTCGCGGTATTGCTGTCAAAGACCATGATTTTCTTGCCTGCCCGGCCAACAGTATCAAGATTGACATCGGCAATGGCTTTTGCGACCGGATATTTTTTCATCACCTTGACATAATGCCGGGCGCCCAGCAGGCCGGATTCCTCGGCAGTGGAGGCCAGCAGGATAATAGACCGGTCCGGGGCCGATTTCGCCAATGTTCTGGCAAGTTCGAGCAGGACGGCAACGCCCGATGCATTATCATCGGCCCCCGGATGCATCTGCCCGGCAAAGGCGGCGCGCACATTGGGCCAGCCATAGCCGAGATGATCATAATGGGCCGACAGCACCACGGACTGCCCGGCGAGTTTGGGGTTTTTGCCCGGAATAACCCCGACGATATTTTCAACCGTCACCGGGGTGCCCTTCGGCCCGTCCACCTTGAATTTCTGAACCCAGCCGCCGTTATCTCCCGCCGGTTTTATGCCGGATGATTTGAGGCTTTTGATAATATAGCGCGCGGCTTTTTCAAGCCCTTTGGTGCCAACGCCGCGTCCTTCAAATGCCGGGGAGGCGAGCTGTGTCACATCGGCCATCATGCGTTTGGCGTCAAAGACCGGTTTGAGCTGTGCCAGTGCCGGGCGCGGGGTGAGCTTTGCGGTTGTGGTGATTGACTTGTCAAGCACCGCGACCAGAGGTGAGCCAACGGCGGGCCATTGGCCCTTGGCGCTGTTGTCCGGCGCATCATGGGTGAAGGCGAGATAGCTGTATTTGCCGTAATGGGGCAATTTGCGGGTCAGCCCCGGGACCGCAGCATCATTATGAATGGTCAGGCCGACAAGGACACTTTTCGGATTGGCCGGATTGCGGACGGCAATTACGGTTGAATTATCCGCCATATCAAGGTCACGTTTGCCGAACCGGACGCCGTCTTTGGTGATAGCCGCGTCATAATCGCCCAGTGCCTTTTCAATGACGCTGTAAAAGCGGTTGCTGCGGCCCAGTATCCAGATGGCCCCGTCCTTGGGCAGCTTCTTTATGTCCTTGTCGCTGACAACCGTAATCTTGCCGCTGCGCCAGATGGCGGCGAGTTTTTTATAGCGTTTTTTCAAGGCGTCACTGGCGCCTGATGGTAATATCATTACGACCTTTTTGGCGCCGAAGGCATTGCCGAGCGACGGCGGAATTTCGGCCTGGTTCAGACGGCGGAACAGGTTGAATTCGGGATCAACCTCAACCCGGGCAATCCTGTTCTTCACGTTGATGCTATATGTCTGTGTCCGTGCAGTCATCGGCACCATATGGCGCTCGGCCCGGTCGGCAGTATAGATTACCAGCGGAACCTGAAGGTCAAAAATACCTTGTTTCTGGACCTGTTTCAGGGTCAGCTTCAGGGTATCTCCCGATTGTTTTGCCCTGGCAATTGTCAGTTCCGGCGCCCCGGTGCCGTCAATCCATTGTTTGAAGAAGGGTTTAAGATTTTTACCGGTGACATCTTCAAATGATTTGCGAATATCGTCAAAGGTGCCAACCTTGAATTTATGGGTTCGGTAAAAAAGTTGAAAACTGCGTTTGAAATTCTCGTCCCCGACAAGCTCGCGCAGCATATTCCAGACCATGCTGGTTTTGCCGTAGCCCACGGCCTCGGTCACCGCATTATAGCGGTTGATGAATTTGCGGATCGGAAAGTCTGTTTTGTCATCGACATAATTGGTATAGCGTTGCAGGGTAGAGCGACGATAATCGGCCCCCTTGCCGCGCTGTTCGGCGATCAGATGATCGGCCATATAGGCGGTCAGCCCCTCGGCCCAGTTGCCGCTCTTGAAATCAATATAAACGCTGTTGCCCCACCAGTTATGGAGCAGTTCATGGGGATAGCTGCTGTGGAGGATAAAGGGAAAGCGGATAATCTGGCTGCCGAGCAGGGTGAAGGACGGCATGCCATAGCCGGTTTCCCAGAAATTTTCGACCAGGGCAAATTTTGAATAGGGATAAGGCCCGAGCATATCCCGGTACATTTCCATATATTGCGCGGTTGCCTCAAGATATCTGTTGGCCAGCGCCTCGTCCGGGGTGCGCAGAAAGGCCATGACCTTTACATTGCCTGCCGGAATTTCATATTCGGTGAATTTAGCCGCTATCAGGTAAATCTCCTCGGTCGGGGTGTCAACGACCCAGCGGTCCGCATGGACATCATCGGTCCTGTGCAGGATGCGTTCGCCCTGACTGACCGAGCGCCAGTCATTGGGCATTTTCACCGTAAGATCATAAGTAACCAGCACATCTTTCACCGTTGGTACCCAGTATGTCGCCCCGGCGAGGTACACCCCGCGTTGCTCAATCAGGCCGGGAGACTGCGAAAATCCCCGGGCATATTCCTCACTCAGCTGTTTTACCGGATTGTCGATCCTGCCGGACAGCCGGAGGGTCAGGGTGACATCTTTACCGGCTGTCACCCCCGTCAGACGATAGAGGTTGGCCTTGACAATGGTTTCCTTGTTGTCATTGTCGCGGTCCATGCCGACATCCTGAACATTTCTGTTTTCGGCGACCTCTTCAAAGCCCGCACTGCCGGAAATCTTTTTGACCACAAGATCACGGTTGATCTGAAAAATCAGACCGTTTTTCGCCAGTGACGCAGGGATGGTGATGGTGTCTGTGGCAATTATCCGGTGGTCTGCGGGGGCAAGTGTGGCCTCAATTTTGTGATGGATGGTGTCCCCGGCCCATGCCATACCGGCAGTCAGGACAAGAATGACAAAGGCAAAAACAGATTTATACATTATTTATAGTCTCCCGCTATTTTTTTTTGAGCTATCCTATCATGTGGTGATGGACCGGGCCGGACAAGACAGCCTGCCGGGCTTAACCAACAGATGGTCATTTATCGGGCCGCAACAAGTTTCTTATAAGCCTCTGGCGCGCCGAATAACAGAAAAGCTGCCGGAAGACACAAGGCGAGCGCGACATAGCTCATGCTTTCATGGATGCGGCTTTCATCGCCGAGGATAACATCGGTGATAAGCGGCACCGCGCTTGGCCCGATCAGCAGGCCGGTAATGCTGATAAACATATAATAGAAGGCCATGATCTGGGCGCGCATCCGGGCCGGGGCAATGGCCATAAGGCTCGCCGGGCCGGCAGCCGTGGTCATGGTAAAACCGAGAATCGTCGCCTGATAGACAATGAAGGATGACAGATGATCCGGCATCAGTGGATAGGCAATGCACAGTGGCAGCAGGATCATAATGCCAAGCCGCATGACCATGAGCGCCGCATCATCGCGGCCACGGCGGGTGAAGGAATCAATCAGGAACCCGGCGCCGATAATGCTCACCGGGCCAATGGCCAGAATACCAAAGCCGTTATATCTCATATAGTCAGCCACCGCCCAGCCATAGGTCCGGCTGAAAAAAGGCGCATTCCAGATCACCGTATAATAGGCGCAGACCGTCATAATCCCGCCAAGGCCGAATATCACCAGATAAACGGCGCGGTTTTTGACCATATAGCGGATGGTGTCGATAATGCTGAAATTTTGCCAGGCCCCGTCCTGATGACGCGATGGCTCACGGATCAGGAAAAATAACAGGGTGATGACAAGGCCCGACAGGCCGAGGGTAACAAAAATCACATGCCATGGTTTTTTAATACCATAAGTCGAGAGGGTGGAGAAATCCAGATTTTCGGCAAATTCCAGCAAAAAGGCCACCAGCAGACTGCCAAGGCCGATACCGATTGACAGGGCGCTGGAATAGACCCCGATTGCCCGGCCACGCTTCTCCTGGGGAAACATGTCGGTGATCATCGACATGCTGCAGGGGCTTAAGGTGGCTTCCCCGGCCCCGACCATCATCCGGGCGAGGAAAAATCCGCCAAAGCTGCGGACCAGCCCGCAGGCCGCCGTCGCCACCGACCAGACAGCAACCCCGAGGGCGACGATATTGCGCCGGTTCGAACGGTCAGCCAGCCAGCCGAGCGGAATGCCCATGGTGGCATAGAATATGGCAAATGCCGTGCCGCTGAGCAGGCCCATCTGGGTATCGGTAAAATGAAAATCCGCCTTGATCGGCTCAATCAACAGCCCGAACACCGACCGGTCAATATAGGAAAAGATATAGGCAAGGGTGAGCAGCGCCACCGTCAGCCATGCCCGGACGGGATTGGCAAAGGGTTTCTCCGGAGCTGCCACTCTCACATATCCTTTTTAAAGGCCAGCCCGCCGACGGCATCCCCCGCCGCGCCGTAAAGGACATCGAAAGTAATTTCCTGCCAGATATCCGCCTTGAAATAAGGGTCGGCTTCGAGCATCGCCTGCGCTTCCTCCCGGCTTGCCGCCTTATAGATCAGCAGCGATCCGGTCACCGATTTGCCGTCTTCCGAAAAAAGCGGCCCGGCCAGCAGTATATCGTCAATCGTCTGTTCAATATGGGCCAGATGTTCGGCCAGAACCTCCTGACGAATCCGGGCATTATCGGCGCCCGGCTTGTCCCGGCAATAGACGGCGGTAAATATCTTGTCCTGTGGCATGGCGTTTTGCATGGTGGTCTCTCCTGTTTGCCCGATCAGAAATCCGGGGCGTTTTTCTCGTCAAACTGGTCTATGGTAAAGACTTCGGCGGTATTTGTCATGAAGGATTGTTTGCGGAAGAAGCGCAGATAGCCGCTTGGCCCCATGCGCGATGTCCCCATACCGCTCAGTTTGAAACTGTCCTTTTCCGCTTCATACATCAGGCTGGTCAGGGCGGCGTCATTGATGCTGATCGCCCCGGCCTCTATATGTGCGCCAAAAGCTGCCGCTTCTTCTGCGGTGGCGGCAAAGACGCTGGCGCTGAGGCCGAAATCGCTGTCATTGGCCATGGCGACGGCCTCCTCCCGGCTGTCAAAGGGGATGACCGGCAGCAGCGGGCCGAAGCTTTCCTCCTGCATGATGTTCATCTCATCAGTCAGGCCGGTAATCACCGTGGGATAGCACCATAGCCCGCCATGATTTTCAACCTTGCCGCCGGTATGGATCACGGCACCTTTGGCGCGGGCATCGGCAATCTGCCGGGCGATGATATCAGCCTGTTTCAGGCAGATAATCGGCCCGAGATGTCCCTGACGAATATCAGGCGTGTTGAGGGTGACCTTTTTGGCCTTTGCGACAAGCTTTTCAAGAAAATCATCATAGAGCTTGCGGGCGACATAGATGCGCTCGATCGACTGGCAGGCCTGACCGCTGTTGATGATGGACCCACGCAGGATGGCGGTTGCCGCACGCTCGACATTGGCATTTTCCAATATAATCGCCGGGTCCTTGCCGCCAAGTTCAAGGAAAGATACGGAAAAATTTTTCATCGCCTGTTCACCGACCTTGCGGCCTGTGGCGACACTGCCGGTGAAACAGATGACATCGACGGCATCGACAAGCGCCTGTCCGGTCGCGCCGTCGCCGTCTATGATGGTCAGTACAGCCGCGAGATCAGGGATGCTGGCGATAACCTCACGCAGCGGGGCGGCAAAACGCGGGGTGACCTCGCTGGGTTTGATAATGACTGCCGCCCCGGCCAGCAGGGCCGGAATGGCGTCAATCAGCGACAGGGTCAGGGGGAAATTCCACGGGCTGATCACCCCGACCAGCTCATAGGGCCGCTTGTCAATCTGATAGGTGATGAAGGGCAGGGCGGTCGAGCGGCCCCCTGTCACTTGTTCGCCATCACCGGCAATTTTGATCCAGCGCTCAATCGCCGGGGTGATGGTGTCAACCTCCATAATGGAAATGCCGCGCCTGCCGGTATCATTGATCAGCGAGTCTGTTATTTGCCTGCGCTGCTGCTTCATCGCCGCACCAAATGCCCGCAAGGTGGCTATACGATGGTCAAGCCCCTGGTGATGCCATGCTTTCTGTTTATTGCGCAGGTCATGGCAGGCCGCCGCAATATCGGCCCGACCCGCCGGAGTGATGCTGTAATCAATCAGGCCGCTCCGGGGATTGCGGACCTGAATTTTTTGCCCTGTCATATAATCTCCACTCCTTCGACAAGCCTGACTCTTACGGTCGCTTTACCGTGGCGTAATTTTTTTATACTATCATATTCCGCGCTGTTCCAGAAGGCCCGCGCATGGTCAAGGGACGGCCATTGGGAAATTACCAGCCGGGTATCGTCCGGCCAGTCGCCTTCGAGACATTCACTTTCGCCCGTACCCCGCACCAGATATGTGCCGCCAAACTGTTCGACCAGTCTGGCGGCTTCTGTGGCATAGGCCCGGAAATTTTCCGGATCGCTGATTTCGGCGAGGATGACCATATATGCCGTCATCAGGGCGCCTATCCGGCGGGGACAAGTGGTACCTGATCCAGAACCCAGCCATCCTCTGTCTTGCGCCGGGGGGAGGGGATGGCATGGACGATTTTGCCGGTGGCCCGCTCCGCATTCATTTTTGCCACATCAATGCGCCAGCCTCTTTTTTCATAGCTCTTGATATAATCGCGGTATTTGATGATGCAGCTGTCGGCAGGCACCATAAATTCCTTTGAGATATCCGCCGGGGTCTGCGTGGGTTCAACCTCGTCAAGGACGTCAATATCCTGCTGGGCAACGATCAGGTTTCTTTCGCGCAGCCTTGCTCCCATTTCATCATCAAGCCCGGCATTACGCAGATTAACCAGAAAAACCCGGGTGTTATTTTCATCAATCGGCAGGTCATAGGTATATTGATGCATAAAGAAAGAGCCGCTCGGGTGAATTCTGGTCCAGAACTGGGACGGTCCCCAGCTGCCGGACCCGGCGCGGGTGGTTTTCTTGTCGCGCAGCTTGACATATTTCTCATCAGGGGTGCCGGAAGATTCATAATCGGCCATAAAGCCCACACCCCATTCTTCCTCGATCAGGTCAAGTTTTGGCACGTAATAATCGGGCCGCTGACCGGAAAAGCCGTGGGTCGGATGGACAAATTCATTATGGGCCGGGTCAATGGCATTTTCAATTGACCGTTGATAGCTGGTCTGCAGGTTATAAGTCTGGAGATTGACCGCCCAGCCTTCCTGGTCATATTCCACCGCTTCCATAAGCGGCGGACGGTCTTCTTCCGCCAGGTCACCGAGGAAGACAAAAACAATGCCGTATTTTTCCTGAACCGGGTAGGCGTCAATTCTGGCGCGGGGCGGGATTTTGGCCTCTTCGCCGCGTGACGGGATTTTGACACAATCGCCATCCTTGTTGAATTGCCAGCCGTGATAGGGACACTGGATATTGTTGCCGACCACCTTGCCCGGCGCCGCGTCCCCCTGACAGGCGAGCGAGCCGCCACGGTGAATGCAGGTGTTGCTCAGGCAATGGGCCGCGCCCTGCTTGTCACGAAACAAGGCAAAATTCAGGCCGAGCATCATAACTTTCAGCGGGCGGTCAGAGAGTTCCGTTGCCAGGCAGGCAGGGTACCAGAAATTGATGAACATAATTTTTCCTTCCGGGTTATATTCTGAATATTTCAAACTTTCGTAAATATATTTTTCAACACTGGTCCGGATTTTGACCCATTTTCTATTCTGTGCCAATTGGCAGTTCCCAATATGGCCATATACTGGTCATTGACGGGGAAATATTGGGTTTGGCGGGGATATTATCATATTTAGCCGTTATTCCTAAACCAGAAATCAAGGGATTGAAAATGATAAATCAGGTGATACTTATGATCATGATGACTGGCGGCGGCGACCTGCCGGTTGATGCCTCATTCATCGAGGTGGAAACAAGAGCCGAATGTGAGCAGCGGGCGGCAAATGCCATTGCGGTATTTCCCGAAGCGGGGATAAATTATGTCCGTCATAACTGTGTGACCGCCAAAATAAAATTTGATGACTTTCTTCACAACCCCGAACCGACGGGTCCGAAATATATTTTTGATCTCAAAATTTCGCCCGATGGAAAAAATCTGGATGCTGCAAAACCCTATGCCTCCCTGAAGGAATGCCGGCAGGCCGGGGGCAAGAGCTGCGTTATCGCCTATCAGAATATCAAGCCCTGAACGAGGATAATAGAGAGGATAATGGAACAGGCAATATTTCTGTGAATATTATCAGTCCTTGAAAGGGCGGGGAGTAAGGTTTATGGGTAGGGTTGACAAGTTGCGTATTACATTAATTTATTTATAACAGCCCTTTTGTGTAGGCCCCTTACGGGTGCCAGGGGCGGGGCATTGCAGGGAAAATCATATGAGAGTCTTGTTTTTTATCATCCTGCTGGACATATCAGGGTTCGGTATTCTGCTGCCATCAATCATGTTTGTTCTGCAGAAAATGGGGGCCGGGCCGGGCTATGCCACGGCAATTATCGCCACCTATTCCATCGGCCAGTTCATTGCGGGGCCGGTCTGGGGCCAGCTGTCGGACCGGGTGGGGCGCAAGCCGATATTGCTGATTTCCATGAGCGGGGCCTTCTGCGCCTATCTGCTGATGATGGTGGCCAAAAGCCCGGAAGTTATTCTGGCTTCCCGTGTTCTCGCGGGCCTGATGGCGGGCAATATTGCCACGGCCTATGCCGCAGTAGCCGACCTGACACCGCCGGAAAAAAGGTCAAAGGGCATGGGGGTTCTTGGCGCGGCTTTCGGGCTGGGCTTTGTTATCGGGCCGGCAATCGGCGGCTTCCTTGGTGGCAGTACGCCGGAAACCGCAACGATTTTCTACCCCTCCATGGCCTCTGCCATTATGTCGTCACTGGCGATTATGGCGACCTTTTTCTTCTTTAAGGAAAGTCTGAGCCTTGAGCATCGCAATGAACTGAAATCCCGTCCGAGAATATCCCGTCTTGACGCCCTCAAGAAAGTTATATTGCATCCGACGCTTAAATGGTTTTGCGTCTTTATCTTTCTGGTGTCCACGGCGGCGGCCCTGATGGAGCCGGTAACCCCGCTGCTTGTCGGTAACCGTTACGGCTGGGGGCCGTTGAATATGGGTTATATCTTTGTCATTGTCGGTCTGGTGATTGCCACGGTTCAGGGCGGTCTGGTTGGCAAACTCGCCAAGTATTTCGGTGAGAAGAATATGGTAAAAATCGCCATGACCACCTTCATTACCGGCCTGCTGCTGATCATCTATACACCGGTATCATATGGCGTCGTGATAGCATTGTGTTTTACCGGGGTCTCAACAACTTTATTCACCACCGCCATCAGTGCGCTGGCCTCGCACCGGGCGCATCCGACCGAACGCGGTCTGGTGATGGGGGTGATCCAGTCGATGCAGTCCTTTGGCCGTTCCATGGGGCCGCTTTTCGCCGGAAGCCTGTTTGCGTTCTGGGACGGTTTGCCCTATTTCGTCGGGGCTGTTATGGCGGCAGGGGTTCTTGGCGGGATGATCGTCCTTGCCCGGCGGGTCGTCATCGAGGATGCCAGTGTCCGTGTGAGCAAACGGGTCTGATATTGCGCCCGTGACTTCAGGGTCGGCGCAAACCGACCATCATATGGTCATTATTGGAAAAAAATCTTGGGGAAAGGTCTTTTGACGCCTATTGGATAATGGCGTCGGGGTAAACAGGACATCTTGTTGACGAAAATTTTTGAGAATAATAAAAAAAGAAACATGATGAAAAGAAATCAGGTAAAAAAATATCTCGGTTGGGCACTGCCAGTCCTTGTCCTGGCAGCGGGTATTATTGTCAGCAGTATTATTCGTAACTCCCGGCCCGAGGCCGCAATCGTCGTGCCGGAAAAGAAGCTGGCGACCATAAGGGGTATTATCGCAAGGAAAACATCCTTTCAACCGGTCATTCATGCCCAGGGCACCGTCAAGGCCAAGCAGCAGATAGATCTGGTCCCCGAGGTTGCGGGGAAAATCATTTGGGTCGCGTCATCCTTTGCCGATGGCGGTATGTTCAAGGCCGGTGATGCCTTGATCAGGATTGATCCCCGGAATTATCAGTTTGCTGTTGCACGGGCGCGGGCAAGTGTCGCCGATGCCGAAAATTCGCTTGCCCTTGAGCAGGCGGAAGCGGGCCTCGCCAGGAGTGAATGGGAAGAACTGGGTACGGGAAAAAAGGCCAGTTCGCTGGTCCTGCGCGAGCCGCAAATGGCCAAGGCGCGGGCAAAATTATCCTCGGCCAGAGCCGATCTCGACCGGGCCTTGCTTGACCTGGAAAGGACCACGGTCAAGGCACCTTTTAATGGCCGGGTCGAAAAGAAAAATGTTGATATCGGGCAGTATGTCACGCTGGGAACCAATCTTGCACAATTATATTCCACGGATATAGCCGAAATTTCCCTGCCGCTTACCGAGCGCGAGCTGGGCGAAGTGGATATGAGTCCGCTCTATGGCGGCGGGGCCTCCGGTATGGAGGATCTGAAAGTTTTCCTGCATGCCAATGTGGGCGGCAAACGGCGGAACTGGATTGGCACTCTTGTCCGGACGGCAGGGTCTGTTGATATCAACAGCCGGGTACTGAGCGTCATTGTTGAGGTCCGAAATCCCTATCAGGTTACGCCCGGCGGGGCGCCGTTGCTGAATGGCCTGTTTGTCGAGGCAGAGATTCCCGGCAAGAAAATAGACGATGTCTTCCTGCTGCCCCGGTCGGCGCTGCGTAATCAGGATGAAGTGGTAATCGTTGACAAGAATGATGAATTGCGGACCAGAAAGGTCGAGGTTGTTCATTCCACCCCGGATGAGATTGTTGTCCGGGGCCTGAAGGAAGGCGAACGGGTTAACATCTCGCCACTGGAAGTCCTGGTCGTGGGGACAAAAGTGAAATGGCAGCTTGATTCCGGTGCCGACGGGGAAAGCAAGCCATGAACGGTCTGATAAACTGGTTTGCCAGAAATTCTGTTGCCGCCAATCTGTTGATGATTTCCATTATCATCGGCGGGCTGCTCAGCCTGCCGACCTTCAACCGGGAAATCATGCCGACCATGCCGTCAAAGATGATTCAGGTTTCGGTGGTTTATCTTGGTGCTGACCCGGAAGAGGTCGAGGACCGCATATGTATCCGTATAGAAGAGGCCATTCACGAGATAGAAGGCATTGTCAATATTCATTCCGTGGCATCGCAGGGACTTGGAACCGTTACAGCGGAAGTTTTGACCGGCTATGACCTGCAGAAAGTCCTGAATGAGATCAAGGTGCAGGTGGACGGCATCAATACCTTTCCCAAGCAGAGCGAGCGGCCCACAGTCCGGCTGATTAAATTCCGCTCCCGGGTTATTCAGGTGGCGGTATTGTCGGATACTGATGAAAAATCCCTGAAGATAATTGCCCAGAAAGTCCGCGACGATCTGGCCGCCCTGCCCGGGGTGGATTTTGCCGAAATGAAGGGGGACCGGCGTTATGAGGTCGGGATCGAGGTGTCCGAGGTCGCCCTCAGACGCTATGGCCTGACCTTTGATGCGGTGGTCGAAGCGGTGCGCCGTTCATCCATAAATCTGCCAGCCGGGGTGATCAGGGCCAAGGCTGGCAATATAACCCTGCGGACATATGCCCAGGCTTATAAAGCCCCGGATTTTGAGAAAATCACCCTGGTTAAAAAGCTCGACGGGACCCGGGTTCTGCTTGGTGATGTCGCCCATGTGGTTGATGGTTTCGAGGAAGATCGGGTTCTGGCGCGGTTTAACAACAAACCGGCCATCCTGATCGATGTGTTGCTGACCACTGCCCCCGATGTGGTGGCGGTGACAAAAGAAGTCCGGGATTATGTCAAAAAAAGCAAGTCGTTTTTACCGGCGGGAGTTTCGCTGGTATCGTGGCTTGATCTGTCCAAAACTTTTCAGGACCGGGTTCATCTTCTGCTCTCCAACGGCATAGGCGGGCTGATACTGGTTTTCTCCTTATTGATGCTTTTCCTGCGTCCGGCGATTGCCTTCTGGGTGTGCAGCGGTATTCTCACTTCCTTTATGGGGGCCTTGTGGCTGCTGCCGTTGATGGATGTGTCGATGAATATGCTGACATTATTTGCCTTCATTCTGGTGCTGGGCATTGTGGTTGATGACGCCATTGTCATCGGTGAAAGCGTATTGAGTACCCAGGAGGAGGGGCATCACGGGCTTGAGGCCTCCACCCGGGGCACCGTCGCGGTGGCCAAGCCGGTATTTCTCGCCGGGCTGACAACAATGATTGCCTTCTCGCCAATATTGTTTCTTGACGGCCTTGCGGCGGCGGTGATGCGGCCGTTGCCGATTGTGGTCATTCTGGCCCTGAGTTTCTCCCTGATCGAGGCCTTTTATATTCTGCCGTCCCATCTGGCCCATATGAAGCCGACCAGCAGCCCGAAAACACTTGTTACCCGGAAATTGCGGGCCGTTCGTCTGGCTGTTTCGGGGGCGTTAAAAAGATTTACGACCAGGTTTTACATCCCGTTTCTGCAAAAATCCCTTGAGCGGCGTTATCTGACCATATCAATTTTTATTACCATATGGCTGGTGTTGTTTGCCCTGGTGCAGGGGGGGTGGCTCAGGCAGAATTTCTTTCCGATGATTCCCAATGACTATATTATTGCCGATGTCGTGCTGACCGACGGGATTGCCTTTGAGCGGGCGGAAAAAGTGATGAGACAGGTCGAGCATGCCGCCCGGCTGCTATCGGAATCCTATTCCCGGCAGGCAAAAAAAGACGGCGGGATCAACCCGGTCAAGAATATTCAGACTTTCGTCAAGGGCAACAAGATTCAGGTGATTGTTGATCTTGTTTCGGCAGAGAAGCGCAAGGTTGATATCATGGATGTCTCGCGCAAGTGGCGCAAGCTGATGGGGGACCTGCCCGACACCAAGGAGATAGATTTAAGATATCAGCTCAGACAGCAGGACAAACCCCTGAGTTTTGTGCTGGCCAGCAATAACCGGGATACCCTGAAACAGGCAACGAAAGATCTGGAAGGCTATCTCAGGCAGTTTTCCGGGGTTATTGATGTCGCCGACACCATGCAATCCGCCCGGCAGGAAATGGTTCTTGACCTGAAGAGCGCGGCAGAAAATCTTGGCGTCACCACCCGGGACCTCGCCAATCAGGCCCGTCAGGCTTTTTACGGAGCGGAAGCCCAGCGCATCCCGCGCGGCAAGGATGATGTCAAGGTGATGATCCGCTATCCCCGGAAATCGCGGGAGACTGTGGATACGCTGAAATCCATGCGGATCCGCACGCCGAAGGGGGCCGAGGTGCCGTTCGAAACCGTGGCAAAAGTCCATTTCCGGCAGGGGGCAACGGAAATCCGCCGCCTTAACCGCAAGCGGGTTGTGGAAGTAACCGGGGATGTGGACAGCAAGGTAACCAATGCCCAGGAAGTTATTCGCAAGGTTGAAAAGGAAATGATCCCGAAATTGCAGGCGCAATATCCTGATCTGGAATTTCTGTTACAGGGCGACCAGAAGGAAATAAAAACCTTCCGGCAGGGACTGCTCCGCAATACCGCCATGGCGCTGCTGGCAATCTATGGTCTGATTGCCGTTGCCTTCAAATCCTATTCCCAGCCGATGCTGGTGATGACGGCCATTCCCTTTGGCTATCTTGGCTCTGTTCTGGGTCATATGTTCTTCGGGCTGCCTTTCTCGATGTTTTCCTTCCTCGGGGTCGTGGCGACCGCCGGGGTTGTGGTCAATGACAATCTGGTGCTGATCGATTATATCAACCAGTTATATGACCGGGGGGAAAAGGCGATTGATGCGGTCAGAATTGCCGCAGCCAGCCGACTCAGGCCCATTCTGCTGACCACCCTGACCACCTTTATCGGTCTTGCGCCGATTATGGCCCAGAAAAGCAAGCAGGCACAGTTCCTCATTCCGATGGCGCTCTCGCTGGCTTTCGGGGTTTTGATGTCACTGTTCGTCACCCTGATACTGGTGCCAAGTCTGTATTTGGTGCTGGACAGTTTCAAGGTCTGGTTCAAAGGCCTCAAAGGGCGGCTCAAAAGTAAAATTTCACGGTCCGGGCATGAACCGGGATAACCTGTCTTTGTCCGGTTATGGTTGAATGGTGAGGGCCTCCAGCTCCTCTTCCATCCGGTCGCGCAGTTCTATCAATGTCGGCAGATAGCGCTCTTTCAATTCGGATGTGGTCATGGCAACGGTGATATAGCGCATGGCAACGGCGGCAAGAAAATGCCCGCCGCGCATAATCGGCAGGGCGATGGTGTTGGTCTTGCCCGGCTCATGGGTTCTGGGCGAGCGGATATTGATGGCATAACCGTTTTTGCGGGTGGTTTCGATCAGCCTGGCGATGATGTCAGGGCTTCTGGCGAGCTGGTTGGTAATATCCGGCTTTTCATGACACAGTGCGGAAAGGACAATCTCGCGCTCGGTCTGGCTGCAATAGGCCAGATAGACATGGCCCGACGCCGTCGACAGGATGGGTAGCCGCAACCCCTCATTATAATAATCAAGCGACAGCGGGCTTTCCGAATCGGTGGTAAAGCGCAGGGACATACGAACATTGCGCGGGGTGACGATGGAAACCGGCCAGATGACAATCTTGGCAAGCTCGATGGTCAGCGGCTTGACAACCTCGCTCAGCCAGGCATCCTCATTGAACCCGGACGCCAGATTCCTCACCCGGATAGTCAGGCTGTAACGGCCCTTCCGGTCACTGCGGGTCAGATAGCCGAAGGATACCAGATTTTCCAGAATGCGGAAGGTCGTGGTTCTCGGCAGACCGATTTCGCGGGCCATTTCCGCAACGGTCATCGCCTTGCGGCTGTTAAGGATTTCCAGCGCAATCAACCCGCGATGTAATGATCGAATGGTATGCATTATGATACTCCGTATCGCTGTAATTTAATATATACACTATTTTAATGTTATATTAAACATATTAATGACCATAGAGTGGTCACTGCAATTATCACCCTCTGCCGCCGGGGGATAATCGGGAGTATCATCGGGGTAATTCAGGCCAGATCAGGCAGTTTCAGGAGAAAAGCTATGTCTTTGACCATTTCGGAAAAATTTACCCCGGATAACAAAAAGCCGGTAACCCTTGAGGACGGGGATATCTGTATCGCGGCGAGCTATTCCGTTGGCGAGGTTGATATCAGGCGCAATTCCGGTGCCGGGCGGGTGCTGGTCTTTGACCGGGAGCTTAATGCCAAAGGGGCGTTATGGACCGGAGAGGAGGGGCTGGTGATCGGGCTGGAATATTGCCCGCTGTCCCGGACCCTTCTGGTCAGCGATGTTTCAAGCCAGACTGTCAAGCGGTTTTCGCGGGCCGGGGACATGCTGCCCTCATTCCCTGATATGCAGGGCAAGCCTTTCGGGGTTATGGCGGCGGCTCCCGACGGGGCCATTGTCATTGGCGAGCATATCAAGGGCGATAAATTTCCTTTTCTCGGCGGCGGGGAAATATATAAATTTGCTGCGGATGGCAGCTTGTTGCAGCATTTTGCTGCGGAGCATGATCCGGGAAAATTCGGCTTTCACGGGGTGACAAATATGGCGCTGGCTGACGGGGGAAGCAGGGCGGTATATATTTCCGAAACCGGCAAGCGGATCATGCAGTATGATCTTGCGGGGGGGCAGCAGCTTGACGATTTATTTACTCTTGCCGCAGACGGGGAGAAATCGACATCCGGTCTTGCGATGACGGCGGATGGCCGGATATTGCTCGCAACCGTGACCGGGGCGGCGCTATATTCCCCGACGGGAGAGGTCATAAAAGAATATGATATCCCCTGTGATCGCGGCTGGTCCGCTGTGCGGATTTCGGTCGCCGGTGACAGCTTCTTCATCGCCAATTTCTTTACCGGGCGGCTGGAAGAACGTGACCTGGCCACCGGGGATATCCTCAAGGCCACGGATACCGGACTGACCTACCGGCTGGCGTCGATTGCGGAAATCAGCTGATGACAGAACAGACGGTCAGCAATCTTTTCCGCCGGACCAGCTTTATCGTCAGTGATGTCGAGAGGACGGCGAATTTCTATCAGCAGATATTTGGCTGGGCGCGTTTTTACGATCATGAAACCCCGGTCGATAAAAGATTTCCGCCCTGTGCGCCGGATCAGACCATCGGTAAAATCATTATTCTCAAAGTGGATGACCCGTTTATCGGCATGATCGGCTTTATGGAATATCAGGGGTTTGAGCCGAAGCAACGGGTCACCCCGGGGCGCAGGACGCTCGGTATTGGTGATGCAATTCTTATCATCGAAGCCAAAAATATACCGGCCACTTATGACAAGGCCCGGACGGCAGGGGCGGCTCTGGTGACGGAGCCGGTGGAATGGACGGTAAAGGCCCATTCCGGCGAGGGGGTTATCCGGCTGTCAACCTTCTCCTTTTTTGACCCGAATGGTATTTATGTCGAGGTGAATTGTCGGCTGTAGACGGCGAATATGACCCGCAGGCAGCCCCTTTAACAGGTCCGGAATATTTTTAAACAGAGACAGGTCAGTCGGATACAGGCCAGTCGCATATAGGTCAGTTGCATACAGGCCAGTTGCATACAGGTCAATCGGATACAGGCCAGTCGCATATAGGCCAGTCGGATACAGGCCAGTCGGAGCGACTCTAAATACTTACAAGAATCTATTAATAATAATAATTATTATTTGCAATAAGTGGATAAATAATTTAAGCACAGGGAAAGACCGGGCTGTAAGGGCAGTGAAAAATAACAAAAAGGGCGCAATAAACGGCAAATTTTACCGGAAAAGCCTTAATATGACCATTCTGTGGTCGTGAGACCTTTAGGACGTTTGCCGCCGCATCAGGGGGT
>JALUWZ010000046.1 GCA_027019205.1 Emcibacter sp. | reverse complement strand
TCACCGCCAGCCTGACATAGCGGGGCAAAGTCATTTCAGATGTGCGCGACAGGTTGCGGGTGATCTGTTTCCAGGAAATCGGCCAGCTGTTGACCGGGCCGGTGATCACCCCGTGACGGGCCAGAATTTCGACATCATTACGCAACTGTATATCCCCGACAGCTGCCCATGGTGAGGCCTGAAGCACGCCCCCCGACATAACCAGCAGGATAATTGCCGCCGCCAGCAAACCCGCATATTTCCCAACCATCTTTATCTTTATTGCCTCACCTTAATCCGAAACTATGTGATGATTTCTATACCAGTTAATAAATTTCTCCAACATTATTTTTGCCAATGCTCTATAAAGTGATGGAAAAATATGTTTCAGGAGAAAGGCTCATGACAAAAAACCGGTTGATTGCCCTGTCCGTTATATTATCTGCGGTGATACTCGGCCTGCTTTATTTCCGCTTCTATGGCCCGGCAAAAGAATTCACCTATCTTCAGCCTGAGGGCCTGCCTGCGGCCTATGGGGAGCTGTATTTTTCAGGCCAGCCGCACCCGTCCGGCTTTAAAAACCTTAAAGCCCGGGGCTTTGATGTGGTGATCAATATTCGCGGACCACAGGAAATGACCTTTGACGAGAAAGCCGTGGCCGAAAAGAACGGCCTGACCTATTATAATCTGCCGCTGTTGCATGATGGCCGGATAACCGATTCCGCCGTGACAAAAATCTTTGACGCCATCAAACAGAACAGAGGCAAAAAGATTCTTCTTCACTGCACCAGCGGCAACCGGGTCGCCAGCTGGTTCGGGGCCACGCTCGCCCGGGATATGGGCTATGGCAGGGAAAAGGCCATCGCGCTGTCCCGAAAGGCCGGTATGACAAATGCGGGCACCGAAAAAATCCTGCGGGCCTATCTGGAAAAATCCGGAAAACAGCCCTGATTGCGATGATGTTAGGGTTTTGTTAACCATACTGATATAGCCTTCTTCTGCTGCGTAAAATGCGCGGTTATTTTGCAGAAAGCAGGAGATTACAATATGCTCGTATCAGGAGCCACCAACAGCCCGCAGCCCGGTGCGGCGACCCTCTCGCAGCTACAGGCCTTGCAGGTTAATTACAGCTATTCCAAAACCAGCCAATATCAGGTCACCGGCAACGGCGGACAGCAGGTTGCAAGCTTTGGTTCCGCCGTAAACATATCCCTTTCGGTCACGGCGCTCAGGGTCACCACGGGGGTGGTCGCCGCCGAAAAACTACTCAGTAACACAAAACCGCAACCGGTGAATTCCACCGTTGATAATTCACGGGCAAAGAATATCGAGACCGCCCTGAAGGATTTTCTCCGGGTCCTCGTGGAAAATGGCGCCCTGACCGGCAAGGCGGCCAAGAGACTGTCCGCACTTGTCAGCCGCCTGAATACTGCCCGGGGGACACATGATGCCCCGGACAAGAATACCCATAAAGAGCTACGGTCTGCCCGGCAGAAAGTCAATAATTTCCTTCAGCAAAAAGAATCAACCGCGCTGACTGACAATAACCTGAAGTATTTTATCACCTTGGTCTCAAAGGTTGAATCACTGCGTAACTTTGTTCTGAAGACCGCAGATCTGCTTTCCGCCCTCAAGGGCAACGGGGCGCAGAACAGCCCCCGTGAAACAGAAAGCGCCGCCGAGCCGAAAAATGAAATAGAGACGGAAACAGAAGACAAGGCCCCGTCGGCACAACTCAATATCAAGGCGTGAGTGAAAAGACGGAACTATTCCCGCCTATTGCCCGATATGACCGGTAATTTCGGAAAATTTATCCCGATCCTGTTGCCAGTCGGAGGGATGATTGGTCAGGCGGACCTCGACTGCCGTGACTTTATATTCCGGGCAGCTGGTCGCCCGGTCCATATTGTCGGTGGTCACCACATTGGCGCCTGAGGACGGCATGTGGAAGGTGGTAAAGGCGACACCCGGCTGCATACGGGCCGATATTCTGGCCCTGACTGTTGTATCGCCCATGCGACTCTGAACAGTGACCCAGTCGCCGTCCCGGATGCCCCGGTCATCTGCATCCTTTGCATGAATTTCCAGCATATCCTGATCATGCCAGATATTATTTCCGGTGCGCCTTGTCTGGGCGCCGACATTATACTGGCTGAGGATGCGGCCTGTGGTCAGGATCAGCGGGAATCTGCGGGTGACTTTTTCCGTGGTGGGCACAAATTCTGTCACGACAAAATTACCCTTGCCACGGACAAAGCCACCGACATGCATGATCGGCGTGCCGTCCGGCGCCCTGTCGTTACACGGCCACTGGATACTGCCCGCCGCCCGGATTCTCTCAAAGCTCACCCCGGCAAAGGTCGGGGTCAGGCGGGCGATTTCATCCATAATTTCCGCCGGGCTGTCATAGGACATCGCATATCCCATGGCGCGACTGAGCCGACAGGTTATGTCCCATTCGTCAAGCCCGGCCAGCGGCTCCATGGCCTTGTTCACCATACTGATGCGCCGTTCGGCATTGGTAAAGCTGCCGTCCTTCTCCAGAAAGCTGGTGCCGGGCAGGAAAATATGGGCAAACCGCGCGGTTTCGTTAAGGAACAGATCCTGTACAATCAAACAATCGAGATTGCCGAGCGCCGCCTCGACATGGCGGGTATTGGGGTCGCTCTGCGCGACATCCTCGCCCTGAATATACATGGCGCGATACCGGCCCGCCACCGCCGCGTCAAACATTGCCGGAATCCGCAGGCCCGGCTCGGGGTCAAGCGCCACCCCCCAGTCTTTTTCAAATGTCCCGCGAATAATATCATCCCCGACCGGACGATAGCCGGGCAGCTCATGGGGGAAAGACCCCATATCGCATGAGCCCTGAACATTATTCTGGCCGCGCAGCGGGTTTAGCCCGACCCCTTCAAAACCGATATTACCGGTCAGCATGGCAAGATTGGCCAGCGCCATCACCGCCGTCGAGCCTTGTGAATGTTCGGTAATGCCGAGGCCGTAAAAAATTGCCGCCTTGCCCCCCGTTGCATAAAGCCGCGCCGCCGCCCGCAAATCACCGGCATCGACCCCGCTGAATCCGGCCACCGCCTCCGGTGAATTTTCCGGCCCGAGGATAAATTCGCGCCAGCGCAAATAGGCCTCGTCCGCGCATCTCTCACCGATATAGGCGGCATCCTCCAGCCCCTCCGTGACAATCACATGGGCGAGGGCATTGATCACCGCAACATTATTGCCCGGCAGCAGCGGCAGATGATGGTCGGCCCGGATATGCGGCGCCTTCACCAGATCAATGGCGCGCGGGTCGATGACGATCAGCCTTGCCCCCTGTCGCAAGCGCTGTTTCAGGCGACTGCCGAATACCGGATGGGCCTCGGTCGGGTTGGCGCCGATCACCAGAATGACATCGGCTGACATCACACTGTCAAAAGTCTGGGTCCCGGCAGAGGTGCCGAGCGTCATATTGAGACCATATCCGGTCGGGCTGTGGCAGACCCGGGCGCAGGTATCGACATTGTTATTGCCGAATGCGGCGCGGATCATTTTCTGCACCACAAAGACCTCTTCATTGGTGCAGCGTGACGAGGTAATGCCGCCAATGGATTTCCGGCCATATTTCTGCTGAACCGACTTCAATTCTTGTGCCGCATGGGAAATGGCCTCGTCCCAGCTCACTTCGCGCCACGGGTCGGTGATTTTCTCGCGAATCATCGGCCTTTTAATCCGGTCCGGGTGAAAGGCATATTCCCAGGCAAAACGGCCCTTGACGCAGGAGTGACCATGATTGGCCTTGCCGTCTTTCCACGGCGTCATGCGGATGACCTCGCCGTCTTTCATTTCCGCCCGGAAGCCACAGCCGACCCCGCAATAGGCACAGGTAGTAAGTACCGAATGGTCCGGTTTGCCCTTGTCAATGATATTTTTTTCCAGCAGGCTGTCGGTTGGGCAGGCCGAGACGCAGGCGCCGCAGGACACGCAATCACTGGACAGAAAATCCTGGGCCACCCCAGCGGTGATTTTACTGTCAAAGCCCCGGCCTTCGACGGTCAGGGCAAAGCTCCCCTGCACCTCGTCGCAGGCCCGCACGCAGCGGGAACAAAGAATACATTTCGACGGATCAAACTGAAAATAGGGATTGCTGTCATCAATGATAGCTTTCAGATGAGTATGCCCGCCAGTGCCATAACGGCTCTCGCGCATGTCCAGCAATTTTGCCAGATCATGAAGCGGACTGTCTTCTGCGGGATGATCCGACAGATAAAGCGCCATCACCCCGCGCCGGAGCTGTGTTAATCTCTTGGACCGGGTGGTGACCTTCATGCCCTGTTCCACGGGTGTCGTACAGGAGGCCGGAGTCCCACGTCGCCCGTCAATCTCGACCAGACACAGGCGGCAGGAGCCAAAAGCTTTCAGGCTGTCGGTGGCGCACAGGCTCGGAATATCTATATCCGTTTGCGCCGCCGCCCGCAGGATGCTGGTGCCGTCCGGCACGGTGACGGATTTACCGTCAATGTCGAGCGTGACTGTGCTTTCCGACCTGACTTCCGGTGTGCCATAGTCTTTTTCACTGATCATTGCCCGGACTCCCTGTCAAAATCTTTCAGGGCGCTCAACACCGGAATTGGCGTCATGCCGCCCATGGCACATAAAGACCCGGCCTCCATCACATCGCACAGCTCGCGGATCATGGAAAAATTATCCGCCATATCTTCGCCCGCCTGAATTTTTGCCACAAGTTCCGCGCCGCGCACCGAACCGATACGGCAGGGCGTGCATTTGCCGCAGCTTTCAAGGGCGCAGAAGTCAAAGGCGAATTTTGCCTGCGCCACCATATCCACGCTGTCATCAAATACCACAATACCGCCATGACCCAGCACCGCGCCCGCATCGGCAAAGGCCTCATAATCCATCGGCAGATCAAGGTCACCCTCATAGAGATAGGCGCCAAGCGGCCCGCCGACCTGCACGGCCTTCAGCGGGCGGCCCGTCGCCGTCCCCGCTCCATAATCTGTCACAAGCTCGCGCAGGCTGATACCAAACGCCTTTTCCACCAGACCGCTGCGGGCGATATTTCCGGCCAGTTGAAAGGCGGTCGTCCCCCGTGAATTTCCCTGACCATAATTCCGGTAAAACTCCGCCCCCCTGTCCAGAATGACCGGGATTGTGGCCAGTGACAGCACATTATTGACCACGGTCGGCTGACCAAACAGCCCTTCCAGCGCCGGCAGTGGCGGCTTGGCCCGCACCATGCCGCGCCGACCCTCCAGACTTTCCAGCATGGCGGTTTCCTCGCCGCAGACATAGGACCCGGCCCCCATGCGGATTTCAATATCAAAATCCCTGCCGGAAGCTTTGATATTCTCTCCGAGCCACCCCGCAGCCCGGGCGGTGATCAGGGCCTCGGAGAGTATCTCTTTGCAGAGCGGGTATTCAGAGCGCAGATAGATAAAACCTTTGTCGGCACCAACGGCAAGGGCGGCAATGATCATGCCTTCAATCAGACAAAAGGGGTCGGATTCCATCAGCAACCGGTCGGCAAAGCTGCCGCTGTCGCCCTCATCCGCATTGCAGCAGATATATTTCCGGGCGGAATCTGCGCTCAGCACCGTGTTCCATTTGACGCCGGTCGGGAAGGCCGCGCCGCCGCGCCCGCGCAACCCGCTCGCCGTTACCTGGGCTACAATCTGCCCTGCGGTCATCCCGAGGGCTTTTTCAAGGCCCCGAAAGCCGCCATGGGTCTGATAATCGTCAAGTGACAGGCTGTCCGTCAGACCGCAACGCCCGAAGGTCAGCCGGTCCTGATTCCCGAGATAGGGAATTTCTGCGGTCAGGCCGAGACACATGGCCTCACAGCCGCCATCAAACAGACCCGGCACATCGTCTGCCGTCATATTGCCGTAAGCCATGCGGCCCCGATCGGTGACAACCTCAACCAGCGGTTCAAGCCAGCTCATGCCCCATGACCCGTTGCGGATAATCTCCACATCCTGACCACATCGTGCGGCCTGTTCGGCGATGGCAAGTACCACATCATCGGCCCCGAGCGACCGCGCCGTGCTTTCCAGCGGCACATATATCGTCATGAGGTCACTCATAACCCGGCCTTTTTCAGCAGCCGGTCAAAACGCTCCGCGCTCACCCGGCCATAAAGTTTGCCGTCAAGAGTGATATTGGGGGAGACCGCACAATTACCCAGACAATAGACCGCGCGCAAGGTGACATGACCATCCACCGATGTCTCGCCGAGCCGCAGACCGAGAATATTCTGGGCGTGGGCGGTCAATTTCCGGCTGCCGCGCGCCTGACAGGATTCCGCCTGACAGACCTCAATCACATGATCACCCGAGGGCGCGCTCCTGAAATCCTCATAAAAGCTTCTTACCCCGTAAACTTCGGCCCGGGAAAGATTAAATGCCTCCGCCAGCAGCGCGCAGCTTTCTTCCGGAACATAGCCAAAGGCATGTTGAAGGGCGTGCAATGCCTCCAACAGGCCGCCCCTGAGCCTTGCACAGGGCGCAATCACCCGGCGCGCCTCCCCCTCATCCCAGTCAACAATATTCCGCGTATTTTTCGGCACCTGTTGTCCTTTCCCGATGATTTTAATACCATGGGGGACAACATACAATCCAATTTTATGTTTTAATGATTGCTGGCCTCTGATATGCCGATACCGGTTTCCGAGCGGACAAATTGTTCGTCAAACCGCGCCTTTTCCCTCTCCCCGCGTGCCGTTTTGTCAAGAACGGAAAACAGCCAGATGGCAAAAAAGGCCAGCGGCATCGAATAGAATGTCGGGTAAATATCCGGAAAGACCGGCCTGTCATAGCCCAGCACCGCCGTCCAGACTCCGGGGCCGAGAATAATCAGGCCAATCGACAGCAGCAACCCGACAATACCCCCGGCAACGGCCCCGCGTGTGGTCATTCCCCGCCAATAAAGCGACATGATCAGAATCGGGAAATTCACACTCGCCGCTATGGCCAGGGCAAGGGAGGCGACAAAGGCGACATTCTGACGCTCGAACGCTATCCCCAGCACCACGGAAACAGCACCGATGACAAAAGTTGCCCGGCGCGATACCCGGATTTCCTCGGCCCCGGTGACCGGCCCGCTTTTAAAAGCCTTGGCATAAAGGTCATGGGCAATGGTCGCCGCCCCCGCCAGCGTCAGCCCGGCAACCACCGCGAGGATGGTAGCAAAGGCCACCGCCGACATAAAGCCCAGCATCAGGTTGCCCCCCATATAGCGCGTCAGATGCAGCGCCACCATATTGCCGCCGCCGAGCAGTTTGCCCGACGCATCATAATAGTCGGGATTGCCCATAACATAAACGATCGCCCCGTAACCGATGATAATAATCAGCAGATAGAAATAGCCCATAAGGCTGGTGGCGACAAAAACCGATTTGCGCGCATCCTTCGCATCCTTCACCGTAAAGAACCGCATCAGGATATGGGGCAGACCCATGATCCCGAACATCATGGTCAGGCCGATGGATATGACCGCTGTCGGGCTTTTCAGCCACAGGCCGGGGGCAAGAATGGCATTGCCTTTGGGATGAATCCGGGTGGCGCCTGCCAGCAGGTCCTCAAAATTGAAATTAACGCTTTTCATCACCATAAAAGCAATGAATGTCCCGCCGACCAGCAGTAGAATAGCCTTGATCAGTTGCACCCATGTGGTGGCGAGCATGCCGCCAAAACTGACATAACAGATCATCAGGAAACTGACAAGAACCACCGCAAAATCATAATCCAGACCGAATAAAAGCTCTATCAGCTTGCCGGCGCCGACCATCTGGGCAATCAGATAAAAAATAATTACCGACAGCGACCCAATCGCCGAAATAATCCGGATCGGTTTTTTCTCAAGCCGGTAGGACACCACATCTATAAAGGTATAGCTGCCGAGGTTACGCAGCTTTTCGGCCATCATAAAGAGGATCACCGGCCAGGCCGCCATCACCCCGACCGCGAGAATAAGCGCATCGAAACCAAAGCCGTAAATCGCCCCGGTAATACCAAGAAAAGTCGCCGCCGACATAAAGTCCCCGGCAATGGCGGTGCCATTCTGCCACGGCTTGATGCCGCCGCCCGCCGCGTAAAAATCATTCCGGGTTTTGGTTTTGCGCGCCGCCCACCATGTGATCAGCAAAGTCGCCGAAACAAAGATAAAAAACATTGATATCGCCGTGATATTGAGCGGCTGCCTATCCACCTCGCCCAAATCAAGACTGCCCGAGGCAAAGGCCCCGGCTGGAAAAGACAAAAGCAGGAAAATCCCGAATGCGGCTTTGCTGATCTTACTCATATCCCAGATCTTTCAACAAGTCCCGTCTCAGAACGTCAAAATGCCGGTTGGCCCACCAGATATATATCCCCGAACAGATCATCCCGGCAACAATCACCGCGACAGCGCCCAGAATGCCATATGTCATGCTGCCCCCATCCCGGACCGTACGGGACATAACGCCGGGAAAAAAGGCGATGCCAAAAACATACAGGCCATAGCCGAACGTGATCATCACACTGAACCACAGGCTGACCCGTCCCCGGACCCTGACCAGCCGTTTGAAGCCGGGATGATTGAGACATTTTTCCGTGTCAGTCTGTTGCATTTCAAATTCCAATATTCTGTGTCGCCATAAAAAAGGCCCGGTTGTCAGCAAAGTGTTGCATAGTTAACACCAGCGATCAACCGGGCCTCATTCATAAAATTATTACCCGGACCTAGAAGCTGTAGGTCCCGGTAAAGCCATAGGTTCTGGGCGCGCCAAACAGGGCAAAGGCAATACGGCTGCCGCGCTGACTAAAGACGTGAGTGCGATATTCCTTGTCACCGATATTCTTGATCCATCCGGCCAGTTCCCACTTCCCATCGGGGCTGTTCCAGGCAATACGGGCATCCCAAAGACTGTAAGCCGGGATTGTTGCCAGATTGTTATTGTTGGGATCATAATAGCTCAGAGACTGATACCGATAATTGACCTTGGCCGATACCGAACTGCCGTCTTCTATCTGCACGGTATATTTACCATAGGCGCTGGCGCTGTGTTTCGGGGCCTGACGCAATGTGTTGCCGGTGAAATCCCCGGTACCGTTGATGCTGGGCGTGCCGGTGAAATTGACATATTTCGCGTCAAGATAGGCGTAGGTGCCACCAACTTCAAAATCTTCGGTCAGCAGAACCGTATATTCAACCTCAATCCCCTTGAGATGGGCCTTACCGGCATTTTCGGTAATGAACTGGCCAAAGCCTGCATTTTCCGGCTGGAAGAAGCGGGTCACCTGAAGATTATTGTAATTGGTATAGAAGCCGGCAAGATTGAGCCGTACCCGGTTATCAAAGAACTGGGATTTCAACCCGACTTCGAAATTGGTCGCCTTTTCCTGATCAAACGGCGTGGTTGCCCGTTGCGCCGTGGATGCCGATCCGGTAAAGCCGCCGCTTTTATAGCCGGTGGAAACACTGCCATAGACCATCGCCTCGTCCGTCACCTGATAATCCGCGACAAAGCGCCAGGAGACATTGCTCCAGCGGTCACTGGCATTGACTTTGGCAAAATTCTTGATCAACAGACCAAAACCGCTATTGACAATGCCCTGGGCGGTCATGTCTTTCTTTTCCGTCGACCAGCGCGCCCCGGCATGAAGGGTCAGTTTGTCTGTGACGTCATAGGAGCCGTCGGCATAAACCGCGAAACTGTCTGACTTGTTGCTCTGGACGGAGGCCATATCACTTGGCTGATTGACCCCGGCAATATTCAGGCCGATTGACGGGAAGAAGAAGCTTTCTGTCCGGTCGGTTTCTTCGCGGCTGTAAAATGTGCCGACAACCCAGTTCAGGGCGGTTTCGGAATCCGATGTCAGCCGGGCTTCCTGGGTATATTGCTTGGTATGCTCAATAGCGCCGTCATTGACGTCAAAGGCAAAACCATCTGTCGCCGGTGCGGTAAAGGCCGGTCCGGGTCCCCCGGGGGCATTGAGCGCAACAAAAGTCTTGGACCCCGGCAGGCCTTCTGAATCCTCCAGCCAGTTGAAACTGCTTTTCCGGTAGGCGGAAATAGAGGTAAAGGTTCCCCAGGATTGATCCCAGTTGATCTTGACCGAATAGCCCTGAACCCGGCGCTTGGTAAAGCCCTTGACATTATTCAATGACGTGAAGGCTGACCCGGCACCTCCAAGGGCCTTGTTGACGGCAATCGGGTCGGATGCACAGCCACAGTTATGCAGCGGACCGGCACTGCCGACCGGCTCGCGGTTACTGCCGCCAATATTATCATCGGCCCCGTCCGCCGTGACGATAACCTCAAGATCTTCACTCGGGGTCCAGCGCAATACGCCGCGATAGGCAAAGGTATTGCCGTCGTCTATTTTCTTGCCGAAAAGAGGGGAGCCGACCAGAACATCGGTCACATAGCCGTCATATTTACGACGGCTGAAAGTTACCTTGCCGAACAGATTTTCGGCAACCTGCCCGCTGAGCATGCCTGCCGTATCAAACCGGCCATAATCGCCAACCGTCTGGCGGAAGCGGACTTTGGTGTCTTCATCGGGCATTGTCGTGACAAAATTGATCGACCCGCCGATGGAGTTTTTGCCATAGAGTGTCCCCTGGGGGCCACGCAATACTTCCACCCGTTCCAGATCGAAAATATCAAAAACCTGCGCCGTTCTGGCGGCAATATAGACGTCATCAACACTGACAACCACGCTGTCACTGGCGCTGGCCCCGTCTTCCTTGGTGCCAATGCCGCGAATGGCAATCTCGGGCTGGCCCGGACTGAAGGCGGCAAAGACCATCCCCGGGGTCCGGTTGCCAATATCCTGCAGATTGGAAATATCATCCTCGCGCAGCGTCGCCCCGCCAATGGCGGTAATGGCCAGCGGTGTTTCCTGAAGATTTTCAGATCTTTTCTGGGCGGTAACGGTAATTTCTTCAATGGCAAAGGTATCAGAGTTATCAGTATTGCCCTCTGCTGCCATCGCCATAATCGGTGTCATGACAATCCCAAGTGCAAAAAGGGAAGTCGTTGCGTAATAGCATGCTTTCACAGTCGTCTCCTGTTGTATATTTTGACTAGATTTACGTGTTTTTTTGTGCGGCCCTGCCCTATATTTCAAGGCTGCAATACCCTATTCAACGACGGGCCGGAAAAACCCCTCAGTGTTTTTTTAAGTTTTTGTTAACTTTATGGTCCAGAAATTGCCGGTCAGAAATTTAAAGTTACCGTCAGGCCATAGGTCCGGGGCGGACCAAACAGAGCATAATCATTCCCGCCCAGCACATAAAGATGGGCAATATATTCCCGGTCGAGCAGATTTTTGGCCCAGAGCGTCACCTCCCATCTGTTATCAGCAGATTCATAGGCCAGCGAGCCGTCCAGCAGATCAAACCCCGGCTGGATCGTGATACTGTTATCCGGCTCGCGAAAGCTTTTGCCCTGATAGCGGTAATCCAGACGCGCCCGGAGGCGGCCATCGCCAACCGGATGCTCATAATGAAGGGCAATATAAAGCGAATGGCGCGGGGCCTGACGCAGGGTGTTGCCGGTAAAATCGCGCCCTGACAGATCATTGAATTCATCATAGGTCGCAACCAGATAGGCGTAGGAGCCAAAAAACTCCAGGCCGCTTGTCGGCCTGAGGGTGAATTCCATCTCCAGCCCGCGCAGACTGGCCGAGGCCGCATTGCTGGTCTGGAAAACCCCGAAATTGCCCACGGTCTTGAACTGCACCACCTGCAAATCCCGGTAATTGGAATAAAAGCCGACCAGATTGAGACGAACCCGGTTCTCCAGCCACTGGGATTTAAGCCCGACCTCGTAATTCCACACTGTTTCCGGGCCAATGGTGCGCCGGGCAAGGTCACGGGTTGCCGGCGCCCCCTGAAAGCCGCCGCTTTTATAGCCCCGCGAAATACTGCCATACCACATAATGTCATCTGTCTGTTGCCATGACAGGACAAAATTCGGCGAGATATCAGTCCAGTCGCCTATATTGCCCAGACGGAAATCCTCAAGCAGGATAAACTGGTTTCCGTTGGTGATGCTCTGCTGGTCCATTTTCTTGCTTTCATAGGTCAGACGGGCACCGGCGGTAAATTTAAGACTTTCCGACAGACCGTAGGTTGCCTCGCCAAAGACCGCAAAACTGTTGGTTCTGTTATCCTGGTCCGTCGTCGCCTTTCCCTTCGGAAAGACAAAATTTTCGATCCGGTGGGTATGCTCGAACAGGTAATACAGGCCCGCCACATAGGTCAGGCGTCCATCATCCGGTGAAATCAGACGAAATTCCTGGGAAAATTGTTCATGACGTTCATTGACATTGGAATTAACCTTCTGGTCGGTGACAGAGGTTGGCAGGCCGGTAGAATCCTCAAGCCACGAAAATCTTGTCTTGCGGTAAGCCGTAATGGACAGCAGACGGCCATAATCCCCCTGTCGGCTGATGCGCCCGCTCACCCCCCATATGGTCCGGTCGGTAAAGCCCTGGTCACTGTTGGTCGCCCGACGGACACTGCCGCCAAGATTTTTGAATATTTCGGTCGGCAGGGCCTTTTGCCCGGTAGGCAACCCGTCCGGGCCAAGCAGGCGCACCGGCACCCGTCCGACCACCGGAATGCGCCCGGTACTTGCCAGATCATCCCGGTTGTAATCGCCGTTCAGATCCATCTGCAGCCGGTCACTCAAAACGAACCGCAGCTTGGCCCGGGCCGACCAGGTATTTTCATCATTCTGTTTGACCCCCGGCAGAAACAGACTCTCCTGCCAGCCGTCACGCTTGCGTTTCTGAAAAGCCAGCCGACCGAGGATTTTATCCTCATATAACGGCCCGCTGATCATGCCACGGCTATCGCGCCTGTTATAATTTCCTATGGTCATCTCCGCAGTGGCCACCAGATGATCCGTCGGCGGGTTACTGGTGATATTGATCGCTCCGCCTATGGCATTCTTGCCATATAATGTGCCCTGCGGCCCACGGATGACCTCAATACGCTCCAGATCAAAATAATTCATGTTGATGGCGGTTATCCGCCCGGCATAGACATCGTCAATGAACATGACGATGGAATTATCCAGCGCCGCCCCGTCATCATTGGACCCGACACCGCGCACATGAATGGTCGGCTGGCCAAGGCTGAAATTCGCCACCGTCAGGCCCGGCACCCGGGTGCCGACATCCTCAATATCATAAATGCGGGCCTCGCGGATATAGGGCGGATTTAACACCGATACCGCCACCGGCACATTCTGAATATTGCTTCGGCGGCGCAGGGCGGTAACCACCACCTCGTCAATGGTGGCCCGGCTGGTGATTGCCCCGATGCCATCGGCTTCCCGGCTCAGGTCAGGCTTGTCATCCGCCGGAGGAAGCTTGTCCGCAACTTTTGCTCTATAGAGGTCGGGAGAAACAGAAATTGTCTTTTGGTCAATATATTCAAAACCAAGCCTGCTGCCCTCAAGCAGCCGGGTCAGGGCCTCGGCGGAATACAGATGCCCCTTGAGGGCGCGGGATTTCCTGCCTTTGATATCCTTCTTGCGCACCATCAGGGACAGATTGGCCTGTTCACCAAAATCCAGCAGGGCCGTTGAGAGCGGCTGGGCAGAAATATCAAAATCTTTTTTGATGCCCCTGATGTCAAATTGGCCACAGAATGCCGGAGCCATCCCGGCCATCAGGATGAAAACCAGCATTACGCCCACAGCATATATGGGAAACAGCCCGACACCTGTATGTCGCATTCCCGGAACAACCTCCCTAAAGGTTTATTTATATCACTGATCCATCCCTTCCGGAATGGATAGCCTTTAATATCATATTTTTATTTATTGGGGTAGAGATAGATAAGATTGCGCGATACCGGACGTGCCGTCACGTGAAATGTCGCCTCAAGCGCCTTTAAGGTTGCGGCCTGATCTTCAACCTTCAGAATCGCCACCACCTGAATATTATCCAGTGCCGGATCACCGATACGGATTTCCGCCGGAAAATAGCGGTTGATATCCTGTACCAGCATTTTGAAACTTTCGCCGTTATAAATCAGCTTCCGGTCACGCCAGGCAAGGGCCGCCATACTGTCAGCGGGAAAGGCAATATTCTTTACATTGTCATCACCAAGGGTAAATTTCTGGTCCGGGGCGAGCGTCGCATCCGGCACCATCGCAGCCTCATTCAAATGACCATAATCCTCAACCGCAACTGCCCCTTCCAGCACGGTAACGTCACTGCTGGTCCCCCTTTGGCGAATATTGAATTTGGTGCCGAGCACCCGCACCAGCCCGCCTTTCGTTTCAATAAAAAATGGCCGGTTTTCGTCCCGCGCAACCTCGAAAAACACCTCGCCCTGTTGCAGATAGACAATTCTTTTGTCATGCTGAAGGTCAACCCGGATTTTTGAATTGGTGTTGAGTTCCAGATGGGACCCGTCATCAAGAATTACATCCGCCAGTTCACCAATCTTGGTCGAATGGCTTTCCATCAGGAAAATATCCCCGTAACGCCAGCCCACAAGGCCAAGGGCAAGAAAAGCAATGACCGCCGCTATTCTGCCCGGTGACCAGATTTTCCGGGTCGGGTCGGGGCGGACGGTATTTTTGGCCCTTCTGTGATCTGCCAGCAAGCTAACCGGGGCCTGTTCGGGAATATCCTCCAGTATGGACAGACCATCCCAAAGGCCGCCGATCTCGGCATAGGCCGCCTGATGAGCGGGACTCTGGCTTATCCAGCGGACAAAGTCAGACGAACGCTGCACCGATATATCATCGGCACGCATCACCACAAACCACTCCGTGGCCTCATCCAGCAATTTATCGTTTGTTACCTGTTCCGTCATTTTCTCTCACTACCCGTACCCTGTATAGACGATCTATAATCCCGATCCCTCAATCATTTTATTTTATTTTCCTTCTTAGATGCCTAAGAGCCTGTATCATGTATTTTTCCACCATACTGACAGAAATTTTCAGGCTTTCGGCAATCTCGCCATATTTCATATGCTCCTGCCGGTGCATCAGAAAAGCCCGGCGGCATTTTTCCGGCAGATCATCCAGCGCCCGCCTGATTGCCGCAAGTTCCTGCCGCGCCGCCACCTGCCGGTCCGGCGGAATTGCCCCTTCAAGGCCGGCACTGCCGGTCTGCGCCCCGATTCTGACCTCGCGGATATATCTTGTATGATGCTGGCCCCGGCGCTGACGATCAATGATAATATTGGTCGCGGTCCGGTAGAGATAGGCCCGGGGATTTTCCATTTCGCCAAGGCCGTCCCGGTTCATCAATTTCTGGAAAGCTTCCTGCAACACATCATGGGCATCATCCATATTGCGGGTTTTCTGCATCAGGAACCGCAGGAAACCCTCGTGATTATCCTGATACATCTGTTCGATAAATAGTTTCTGGTCTTTTTTCATAAATGTTCCGGGGTTTAAAGTCGGTCCCCAAAGCGCATATTGTCAAATTACCCCGGATATTAATATGGATACATGTCAAGTTTGGACACAGATAATATCTGAGCAGACTTTCCCGGAAATATTCCCATGGAAACCATTATTTTTTTGGCTTCTTTCTCGGTTCTTCTTTCACTCCCGGTTCCATAATTGCCCTCTGGGTTGCTCCATTCTGAGTCTCGCCCTTCACGGCATTCAACGCATTACCGGCATCGGACTTGGATAATGTCCTTGCCTTGATTGTGGCCGCTGTCTGGGGATTCCGTCCCGTACGCGCCGCCTTCGCGTTTTCCTGGGCAATTACCGGTCCATTCAGGGAAAATAATATAACCAACGTGCCAAAAAATACTTTTATCATAGCATATATTCCTTTTCACATTATGTTTAATATCAAGCCACTATAGTATTTATCCATATCTTTTCAAGGCATATCACGGTCGGCACTTGATATAATTCTACGTTAGTGTAGAATTATATCAATTGGCCATAAATATATCCGAGGAATGAAAAATGACAGCTGCCGCCGCAAATAACCCTGTTCTGCTCGCTTGCGGGCAACAGATGCCAAAATCCATCGCCATCATCGGTGCCGGGACCATAGGCCCGGATATCGGTTATTATCTCAAAAGCGCCCTTGCCGACCTTACCCTGCTGTTGATTGATATTAATCCGGCGGCGCTTGACAAGGCGCTGGCCCGCATCGATGCCTATGTGGAAAAGGGCCTGAAACGCGGTAAATTATCTGAACAACAGGCCCGGGCGGTGCGGCAGAATCTGCGGACCTCGACCGATTATGCCGACCTGAAGGACTGCGACTGGGTGCTGGAAGCGGCGACTGAAAATCTTGAGCTGAAGAAAAAGATATTCTCGCAGATTGAGGCCCATATCCGCGCCGATGCCCTCATCACCTCCAACACCAGCTCGCTGCCGGCGGAATGGCTGTTTTCCCATCTCGACCATCCGGAACGGGCCACCGTCACCCATTTCTTCGCCCCGGCCTTCCAGAATCCGGTGGTTGAGGTGATTGACTGGACAGGGGCCGGACCGACACTGGTTCCCGGGCTGCGGCAGTTTTTCGCCATGACCGGCAAGGTGCCGATGGTGACCAGCGATGCGGTCTGTTTCATGCTCGACCGGATTTTTGACAACTGGTGCAACGAGGCCGCCCTGCTGCTGGATATTGCCAGCCCGGCAGAGATTGACTCTGTCGCCATGGAGCTGGTTCATGCCGGGCCGTTTTTTGTGCTGAATCTGGCCCATGGCAACCCGATCATTGTCGAAACCAACACAGTACAGGCTGCCGAGGAAGGCGACCATTACACCCCGGCGACAATCTTCAACGATACCGACAAATGGGCCACCAACCCGCCCGGCGCACCCTGCGAGGTTGATCCGGAAACCGCGCAGATCATCCGTGACCGGCTGCTCGGTATTCTATTCTCCCAGAGCGTTGATATTCTTGACCGCAGCATCGGTTCTGCGGCGGACCTTGATCTCGGCTGCCGTCTGGCCTTTGCCTTCAAAAAGGGGCCGCTGGAAATGATGGCGGACTTTGGCGATAAGGAAGTCAGGCGTATTCTGTCCGCCTTTGCCGACTACAAGCCCGGGATGCCGCAACCGAAAAAACCGGTTGCCGCCTATCTTGATTTTTACCGAACCATTCTGGTTGATGATGTTGAAGGCTGCAAAGTCATTACCCTGCGCCGGCCGGAAGCCATGAATGCGCTTTATGACCGGATGACCGATGAAATCCTCTCTGTCATTACCGAATTTGAGCAGGACCCGGAGGTTAAGGGCTTTGTCATCACCGGCTATGGTATTCAGGCCTTTTGTGCCGGGGCCGACATCGGCAAATTCCCCGCCATGCTCGGCGACCGGAACCAGAGCATTGACTATGCCAGAAGCTGTTCCCGGCTGCTGGTTCATCTTGACCATTGTCCAAAGCCCGTGGTCGCGGCCCTGAACGGCCTGGCGCTTGGCGGCGGACTGGAACTTGCCACCCGCT
>JALUWZ010000045.1 GCA_027019205.1 Emcibacter sp. | reverse complement strand
GTTGTTTCAGACTGCCGTCATCCATCACCAGATAATAGGTAAAATGGTAGAAATCATGGCCGCGTCCGACGAAAACGGCCCGGCCCCCGGGACGGGTGAAATTCTGCGAGAAGGAAAAGGTTTCCGCCCGCCCCATGGTCAATATTGTTTCGGCATTGCCCAGCGCCGTCCCCCGGTGCCAGCGTTTGACAATCCGCGAATAGCCGGAGCTGTTCATCGCCGACATGCCCTTTGCATCCGGCCCCCAGTCGGTGGCAATCAGCAGGTTGTCCCTGTCCTGCCAGCCAATATCCGTTTTGGACAGCGGCACCTGAAAGCCGCCCCTGACAAATGATCTGGCGTTGATGTCAAATTCGCGGTAGGTGGTGGCATCGGTGCCGCCCGGCGACAGGCTGACCAGACAACGTGTATAGTCCGGGGCCAGACAGTCTGCCCCCTTGTAAACCCAGTTCCTGTCCTCACGAGCCGCCAGCGCATCCACATCAAGCAGCGTTCGCCATTTGGCCCGGCCCGCCTTATAGCTCGCCACCGTCGCCCGGCGCCAGACGCCCCGCACATGGTCCTTATCGCGCCAGAAATTATAGACATAGCCGCCGCGCAGGGTGCCGTAGGTAATCCGACCCGGGGCGGTCAGAATATCATAGGCCTGTTTCCGGAAACCTGAATATAGCGGATCAGAGGTCAGTGTATCGAGTGTCTTGCGGTTCTGCTGCCTGACCCAATCCATCGCCCTGGTGCCGTGAACCTCCTCCAGCCACAGAAAAGACCGGTCTCTGTCCGCGCCATAAATATTGGTGACCCATAAAAAACCAGCCATAACGGCCAGTGACAGCAGACGAAGCAGATTCATATATTTATCCCGTAAGAATTATTAAAAAAATGGTGCGTTTATATCTATTCCCCCCTATTATTATCCGCTGTCATCCGAAAAGGAAAGATTTCTTCATATGAACTGGCTATTGATTCTGATCATTATTGGTATCTTTATCACCGGCGGCATTGTCCTTGTCGGTGTTGCGACCATGAGTGCGGGCGGTGAATTCAACCGGAAATACAGCAACAAGCTGATGCGCGCCCGGGTTATTTCCCAGTTTACCACATTGTTGCTGGTGGTGATTTATCTGCTGCTTTACACCTGAGGGGGAAATCATGGTTAAACTGACAAAGATATATACCCGGGGCGGCGACAAGGGCCAGACATCGCTGACCGATGGCAGCCGCCAGCCGAAATATGCCCCGCGCATCGAAGCCTATGGCACCATTGACGAGGCCAACGCCGCCTATGGCCTTGCCCGGCTTCATACAAAGGGGGGCTATGACGAGATGCTGTCGCGGATACAGAATGACCTGTTTGATGCCGGGGCCGATGTCTCGACCCCTGCGGGATCGGTAAAGTCGGACTATGCCCTGCGCATCATTGACCGTCAGGTCACGCGGCTTGAAGAAGAAATCGACCAGATGAATGATGACCTCTCCCCGCTTAATTCCTTTATCCTGCCGGGGGGCAGCGCCGCCTCGGCTCACCTCCATCACTGCCGGACGATCATCCGCCGGGCCGAACGGTTGCTGGTAAAAGTCGCGGAGGAAGAAGATATCAGCCCGGCGGTTATCCGCTACCTCAACCGCCTGTCCGACCATGCCTTCGTCATGGCGCGGAAGCTCAACAACAACGGTCGGGACGATGTCCTGTGGCTGCCGGGCGGAAACCGGTAGTCTTTTCCGGATGAAGTGAACCGGAAGATATTTTCTTTTATCAGATTTACCTTGTCGGCAAGGGGCTGCAGGGGGGCTTTATAGCTTGCGAGGGCATAATGGCGGACGTCCCGCCATGGACCTTCTGCCTGTGACAGGCGATGCCTGAAATATGACAGAATTCCGTCTGTCCGGGCTGTTGAAAGCAAAAAGCGTAATCTACGCTTGCTTTCCGTACCATTATTGTGCATTTTCATCACTCGAATTAAGGCCACATTAAGGCAAAAACATAGTAGCAAAACCAAGAGGGAAGTATGACTGATATATATTTATTGATAATTGGATGCGGACTTGTCGCCCTTGTTTACGGCATATATGCCACCCGCAAGGTTATGGCCTTCGGCACCGGCAACGAGCGAATGCAGGAAATTTCCGCCGCCATTCGTGAAGGGGCTGCCGCCTATCTCAACCGGCAATATAAAGCCATCGGCATTGTCGGTGTTGTCGTTGCCATCCTGTTATTTCTGCTGCTTGGCATCCATGTGGCGCTCGGCTTTGTTGTCGGCTCTGTCCTGTCGGGCCTTGCCGGTTATATCGGCATGAATGTTTCTGTCCGGGCAAATGTCAGAACGACACAGGCCGCATCGGAAGGTCTCGGCAAGGCGCTTGATGTCTCCTTTACCTCGGGCGCTGTTACCGGCATGCTGGTGGTTGGTCTCGGCCTGCTTGGCGTTGCGCTTTATTATATCTATCTGACCAATGCCGGATTTGATGTCCGGACCACACTCGAAGCTCTGGTCGGACTTGGATTCGGGGCCTCGCTGATTTCAATATTCGCCCGTCTCGGCGGCGGGATTTTCACCAAGGGTGCCGATGTCGGCGGTGATATGGTCGGCAAGGTCGAAGCCGGTATTCCCGAAGATGACCCGCGCAATCCGGCCACCATTGCCGACAATGTCGGTGACAATGTCGGCGACTGTGCCGGTATGGCCGCCGACCTGTTTGAAACCTATGCGGTGACCATTGTCGCGACGATGCTGCTGGCCTCCAGCACCTTTATCGCGGCCTCTGTTGAAAAAATGATGATACTGCCGCTGCTGATTGGCGCCCTGAGCATTATAGGGTCGATTGCCGGAACATTTTTTGTCCGGCTCGGAAAATCGGAAAATATCATGGGGGCCTTGTATAAAGGTCTGATCATGAGCGCGGTGATATCGGCCATACTGATTTATATCATGCTGACCCGGTATAATTTGTTCGGCGATATTCAGCTCAAAGGCGGTGGCTCTCTTGCGGCGCTTGACCTGTTCTGGTGTGTGCTGACCGGGCTTGGCGTGACCGCCCTGATTGTCTGGATTACCGAATATTATACCAGCACCGAATACCGGCCCGTCCGGGTGATAGCCGAGGCCTCGAAAACCGGCCACGGCACCAATGTCATTCAGGGTCTGGCCATATCCATGGAATCAACTGCCCTGCCGGTGATTGTGATCTCTGGCGGTATCTTCCTGGCCTATAATCAGGCCGGTCTGTTCGGAATTTCTGTTGCCGCGACA
>JALUWZ010000044.1 GCA_027019205.1 Emcibacter sp. | reverse complement strand
CAAGGCCATGGGGCCGAAAACCGAAAAAAAGAAAATGACCGTGAAAGAGGCAGGCGAAGTGCTGCGCGCGGATGAGAGCGAAAAGCTGCTTGACGATGACAGCCTGATCAGGGAAGCCCTGACCACGGTCGAGCAGTCGGGCATTGTCTTCCTCGATGAAATTGACAAGATCGCCGGACGTGAGGGCCGCAGCGGCGGTGAAGTGAGCCGCGAGGGCGTCCAGCGTGATCTGCTGCCGCTGATTGAAGGCTCGATCGTCGCCACCAAATATGGCCAGGTCAAGACCGATCATATCCTGTTTATCGCCTCCGGGGCCTTCAGCCTCGCCAAACCGTCGGACCTGCTGCCGGAGCTTCAGGGCCGTCTGCCAATCCGGGTCGAACTGCGCGCCCTGACCGAAGAGGACTTCAAACATATTCTGACCGAGCCTGATTTCAGCCTGATCAAGCAGTATATTGCCCTGCTCAAAACCGAAAATATCACCCTGACCTTTACCGATGACGGTATCGGCGCCATCGCCAAACTGTCGGCAGAGATTAACCGCAGTGTCGAGAATATCGGCGCGCGGCGTCTGCATACGGTGCTGGAACGGGTGCTGGACAATATCAGTTTTGACGCCAGCGAAAAATCCGGCGCGGAAGTCATTATTGACGAGCCTTACGTCACCGAACATATCGGCGACCTGTCCGATACGTCCGATTTGTCGAAGTTTATTTTATAGGTCTTGCGTAAATTACGTAATTTATATATTCTGTGTAGATATTTTACACAGGAGAGATCAATTATGCCGACCGTAACCGCCTCTGAATTCCAGAAAAACTTTGGGGCCTTTAAAGAGGCCGCCCAGCGTGAGCCGGTAAAAATCACCAGCAATGGCCGCGAAAGCGTGGTGCTGATTTCCGCCGCCTCCTTTGCCGAATATCAGCAGTTCAAAAACCAGAAATACGCTTACGGCGGCGAGGTTACTGAAGAATTCACAGATATTCTGGCTGACCGCATGAAAAAACATAAGGCCGTTCTGGAAGGCCTTGCCAAATGAATGATAATTCCGAACCTGTATGGCTTGGCACGCAACAGGCCATGTCTATCCATGACATGTGTATAGAAGAACAGGGCGGCAGTTCTGGCATTCGCGATGAGGGATTGCTGGAATCGGCCCTTGCCCGACCGCAAAATGCTTACTCATATGGCGAGAATAACATATTTCTGCTCGCCGCAGCCTATGCCGAGGGGATTGCCCGCAATCATGCCTTTGTCGATGGCAACAAGAGAGCCGCCTACGCAACGGCAGATATGTTTCTTTATCTTAATGGTTACGATTTAAATGCAGAATCGCCCTCTGCCCAAATCACTTTGTTCGAGAATCTTGCCCAGGGGCGTATAAACCGCGAGGAACTGGCGGAATTTTATCGCCAAAATACCTCAAAGATGAAAAAACCGTAAGTCGATGAAGATTATTCTGGCCCCGATGGAGGGGGTGGTTGATTATGCCATGCGGGAGCTTCTCACGGCGTCCGGTGATTATGACCTGTGCGTCACCGAATTTGTCCGGGTGGTCGATCAGCTCTATCGCCCGGCCCATTTCCGCAAAATCTGTCCCGAGCTGGATCATGGCGCCGCAACCCGGTCCGGCACCCCGGTCCGGGTCCAGCTTCTGGGCCAGCATCCGGGCTGGATGGCGGAAAATGCGGCGGTCGCCACGCATCTTGGCTCCCCGGGTATCGACCTTAATTTCGGCTGTCCGGCAAAAACCGTCAACCGCCACAAGGGGGGTGCTGTGCTGCTCAGGGAGCCGGAGACACTCTATCGCATCGTCCGGGCCGTGCGCGAGGCGGTGCCGGACAGGCTTCCGGTCAGTGCCAAGATGCGGCTTGGCTATGAAACGCCCGACCTTGCCCTTGACTGTGCGCACGCCATCGAAAGCGCCGGGGCCAGCACCCTGACCGTTCACGCCCGGACCAAGGCCGAAGGCTATCGCCCGCCGGCCCACTGGCATATTATTGATGATATCCGCCGTCATGTCAGCCTGCCGGTCATAGCCAACGGCGATATCTGGTCGCGGGAAGATGCGGAAAACTGTCAGCGTATTTCGGGCTGTAAGGGTATTATGCTCGGGCGCGGGGCGTTATGTCTGCCCAATCTGGCCGCAGTAATCCGCAGGCAGGACAGGGCACTGCCATGGCCGGGTCTGTGTGACCTGCTGGTCAGCTATGCCACGTTCCCCCGACCGGACAAGGCGCGGGGCTATCTGCCAAGCCGGATCAAACAATGGCTGCGTTATCTGATGCGCCAATATCCCGAGGCCCGCATCCTGTTTGAAAAAATCAAACAATTGCGGCAGCTGGATGAAATTACTGCTATGCTGAAATTATGAAATTGACTTTTGACAACCGCTTTGCCCGTCTCGGCGACAGATTTTCTGTCTCCATGGCCCCGCGCCCGTTACCCAACCCGCACCGGGTCAGCATCAACCAAACCGCCGCCGACCTGATCGGCCTGACAGAGGACGACCTTATGAGCGAGGAAGCGTTGCGGTTTTTCAGCGGGGCGGAAATGATTGACGGGGCCGAACCATGCGCCATGGTCTATGCCGGGCATCAGTTTGGTGGCTTTAGCCCGCAACTCGGCGACGGGCGCGGCCTTCTGCTTGGCCAAATACGTGGGAAGGTGCGGGGGCAAGACAATGTCCTGTGGGACCTGCATCTGAAAGGGGCCGGGCAGACGCCCTTTTGCCGGGGGGCCGATGGCCGGGCGGTGCTGCGCTCAAGCATCCGCGAATATCTCGCCAGTGAGGCCCTTCATCATCTCGGTATTCCAACCAGCCGCGCCCTCGCCCTGATTGGCAGTGACGAGCCGGTGCGGCGCGAACGGATGGAGACTGCTGCCGGACTGATTCGCCTCAGTGAAAGCCATATCCGTTTCGGCAGTTTCGAATATTTCTTCTATAGCCATCAACATGATGCGCTGAAAATTCTGGCGGATTATGTGCTGGATATTCATTATCCGCAGTTTCTCGATGACCCGGCGCCTTACGACCGGATACTGCTGGAAATTGCCGGGCGGACGGCGGAGATGATCGCCCGCTGGCAGGCTTTCGGCTTTGCCCACGGGGTTATGAATACCGACAATATGTCAATTATCGGCCAGACATTTGACTATGGCCCTTACGGCTTTATGGAGGCCTTCAATCCGGATTATATCTGTAACCATTCAGACGATATGGGCCGCTACGCCTTTAACCGCCAGCCGGATATCGGCCTGTGGAACTGTGTGGCCCTCGCC
>JALUWZ010000043.1 GCA_027019205.1 Emcibacter sp. | reverse complement strand
AATGCTCATACGGCACAGGACCGTCCCGACATCTACCGGAAAATCTATATGGAGGGCCGTTGGCAGGATTGCCCTGTGCTGCATCGCTCCCGCCTGAAACCCGCACAGACCGTCAAAGGCCCTGCCGTCATTATCGAAGACCATGGCACCAATATTATCGAGCCGGGCTGGCAAGCTGCGCTGGATAATTATCAGAATCTTGTTCTGGAAAGAACCGAAAGACTGGCACATCCCCGGTCGGTCACTTGTGATGCCGATCCGGTGATGCTGGAGATTTTCAATAACCTCTTTATGTCAATCGCCGAACAGATGGGCAGTATCCTCGAAAAAGTCGCCCATTCGGTCAATATGAAGGAACGGCGCGATTTCTCCTGCGCCCTGTTTGATGGCAGCGGTAATCTGGTGGCCAACGCGCCGCATATGCCGGTCCATCTCGGCTCCATGGGCGCGAGTGTCAAAAGAATTATCGAGGCCCGCCGGGGCCGCATGAAAGACCGGGACAGCTTCCTGCTCAATGATCCCTATCACGGCGGCACCCACCTGCCGGATATGACGGTTATCACGCCCTATTTCCGGGCAGGGCATGATGAGCCGCTATTCTTCCTCGCCACCCGGGGCCATCACGCGGATATTGGCGGTATCACCCCGGGGTCCATGCCGCCGCTGTCGCACAGCATCCATGAAGAAGGCATCCTGTTTGATAATTTTACCCTGGTAAAAGAGGGAATATTTCAGGAAAAGCCTCTGCGGGACAGGCTGAAGGGCGGAGAATTTCCAGCCAGAAACCCGGCGCGGAATATTGCCGACCTCAAGGCGCAGCTCGCCGCCAATGAGAAAGGCCGACAGGAGCTTCAGCGCATGGTAAATGATTACGGCCTGCCGGTGGTGCGCGCCTATATGCAGCATGTCCAGGATAATGCCGAACAGGCCGTGCGCCATGCCCTTGACCATTTGCGGGATGGTCATTACAGCTACCCGCTCGACAATGGTGGCCTGGTCCGGGTGAAGATCAGCCTCAACCGGAAAGCCCGCAGTGCGACCATTGATTTTACCGGCACCAGCCCGCAGATGAGCAATAATTTCAACGCGCCCCTTGCCGTCACCCGCGCCGCGACCCTCTATGTTTTCCGTTGTCTGGTCCGGGATGATATTCCGCTTAATGAAGGCTGTCTCAAACCGGTAAAAATCATCGTGCCGGGTGGCTCCCTGCTTAATCCCGACTATCCGGCGGCGGTGGTTGCCGGCAATGTCGAAAGCTCGCAGGCGGTGGTTAATTGCCTGTTCCTCGCCCTTGACGTCATGGCGGCGGCCCAGGGCAGCATGAATAATTTCACCTTTGGCAATGATCAATTCCAGTATTACGAGACTATTGCCGGTGGTATGGGGGCCACCCATCATAATGACGGGGCCACGGCCATTCAGTCCCATATGACCAACAGCCACCTGACCGACCCGGAGATACTGGAAAATCGCTATCCGGTGCTGGTGGATAAATTCGAAATCCGCAAGGGAAGTGGCGGGCCGGGCCAATTTAGCGGCGGAAACGGCGTTATCCGCCATATCCGCTTTACCCGGCCCATGACGGCGGCGATTATTTCCGGCCACCGGATGATCCCGCCGCCGGGACTGGATGGGGGCGGGGCCGGTAAATGCGGACTTAATCAGGTCTTGCGGGCAAATGGGCGAATTGATAAACTGCCCTCCGCCGCTGCAACAGAGATGCAACCGGGCGACGTCTTTGTCATTGAAACACCGGGCGGCGGCGGTGTCGGCCCTAAATCAGAGAAAGTACGGAACATAATATGAGCGAAAAACCTGTCCCCCCCTATTATGCGGTGATATTTTCCAGTATCCGGACCGATAATGACGAAGGCTATGCAGAAACCATAGAACAGATGATGGCGCTTGGCACCGGCCATGACGGCTGTCTCGGCTTTGAATCAGTTAATGAAGGGGGTCGGGGAATTTCGGTTTCCTACTGGAAAGACCTTGACAGTATCCGCGACTGGAAACAGGTTGCCGAACATCTCGCCGCACAAAAGGCAGGCCGGGAAAAATGGTATAAAAACTATACAACCCGTATTGCAAAGGTCGAGCGCGACTATTCCTTTGACAGAGCGGAGGACTGAAAATTCCCCGAAAACATTCGGTGAGCTACGTGGTCCCTCATGCGGAGAGGGGCCGTTATGTCATTGCCGGATGGCTGTGCAAAGGCCAACTGCCCGTGATCTGAACCAGCTCAGAAAGGCCAGAACCAGAAGCCGCGATCAAGGCTGTTTTCGCATTTTTTAAGCTGAGCCGCATAGCGCAGACTGTTGCGTTTGACCTTGCGGGCGACCTTCATCAGCCATGGTTTTTTGCGGTATGTCCCGCGACGGTAACCGCCCTGCCCCTCATGATAGGCCAGATACTGTTTCTCCGCATCCCATTTGGAAATGCCGAGGGTTTTGCTGCTTAAATTGGTGTACCAGCCGATAAAATCCACCGCATCGGCAAAATTATCGCGGTCGGCGCCGCTGTTGCCGGTCTTCTTTTTATACCAGTTCCAGGTCGCATCCTTGACCTGGGCATAACCGTAAGCCGTGGTCACCCGCCCCCAGGGAATTATCCAGAAAATATGGTCACGTTTGGTTTTGGCATTATGTTTGAAGGCTGATTCCTGTTTGATAATCGCCAGCTGGACATGGATCGGCGTGCCGTAACGCTTCTGGCTCGCCTTCATCGCCGAATACCAGCCGCTCTTCTCCTTGAAGATCGCACAGCTGTCATTAATATTGCCCGGCGGCGTGGTCGCACAGCCCGAGAGCAAACCCGATATTACCAGCAACAGGAGAAGATTTCTGAACAGCATGCCTTTAAAGAATCAAAAGCACAGGTAAATGTCAAGGAATGATCACAGAAAAGAGCCGGGAGACTATCCCGGCCCAGATTATTGGCAACGCACCGTTACATAACACATTCGTCACCCCCGACTTGATCGGGGATCCAGCCAATGACCGATTGACCTGTTCATGACCATCTGGTTAATAGAATAAATCCTGCAAGATTCTGGATTACCGCCTCTGCGGTAATGACGACATAGCTATATCCAGAGACCCGTAATTATAATTTTATCAGCAGCCTGAGCCGGGAGACTATCCCGGCTCTACATAGGGTCAATGGGAGGTGATTTCAATCTTGCGATGCTCTGGCGGAATTTTATCGGTCTTTGGTGCGGTGATTGTCATCACCCCGTGGCTGAAATCCGCACGGATATTATCCTGATCAACGTTAAGGGGCAGGCGGAAAGACCTCTCGAAAGAACCGTAGCTTCTTTCAACCATATGATAATCCTTGTCTTTCTTCTTGACCTCCTGTTTCTTTTCCCCCTTCAGGGTCAGGATATTGTCCTTCAGGGACAGGCTGACATCCTTTTCCTCAATTCCCGGCAATTCCACGGTAATTTCAAAGACATCGTCATTTTCGACAATATCGGTACTGGGATTCAGGATGAAAGTGGAGGAGGATGCAGGACGGCTGAACAGCCCCGAAAGCCCGCCACGCCCGAAATTGGAAAATACGTCATCTATTTCCCGTCTCAGGTCAAAAAAACTATCATAAAACGGGGAGAGCTGCCTGTTTTCACTCAAGGCAGGTCTCTGATATAATTTACCAGTCATAAGACACTCCTTTCTGTATAAACAACTGCTGCATTAGCATCAATTTATATAAGAAGATGCCCCGCACAGATCAAGACCCGGAAAGCCGGAAAAATTAAAAAAATGCTAGTATATTGCATCATGCAAACAAAAATACTACTATGAGTAATGGCTTTCTTATTTGAGAATGATTTAAAAAACCTGGCGCGACAAAAGCATGATGATGCTTCCCTGTTATTTAGCAACCACCGTTATTCAGGAGCCTATTACCTTGCCGGTTATGCTGTTGAATTGGGATTGAAGGCAAGCATCGCAGAATCATTCATTGAGAACGCTATCCCGGACAAAAAATTTGTCAATGATATATATAGACATAATCTTACCCAACTCATTGGCCTGACTGGTTTTTCTAATGACTTTTCATTAGACCGAAAAAATAATGAAATACTAAATGGCCATTGGGGAATTGTCACTCAATGGACAACTGAGGCCAGATATCGTATGATTGATGCAGTTGAAGCTACGGCCATGATGGCTGCCGTTACAGATCAAAAAAACGGAATATTTCCATGGATCATGAAACACTGGTAGAACAACAAATCAGGGATGGACAGGCGCTGGTCAGAAAATTTGACCAGAGTAAATTCCCTTTCGTCAGTGCCTTCTGGTTTTACTACCCGGATCAAGATGCCTGGAAACTGGTCGTGGCCACAGACGAGGCCGGAGACCCTATTAAAGCATATACAAGACTGTCCGGGATAATATCCTCTATTGAAGAACAAGGTTTTTCATTGGATATATCTCAGGTAAAGTTAGTCAAGCCGACTGACCCCTTAATTAGAGCTTTAAGAATTATTCGGATTGAAGGTATCAGTAATGTCCGCTTTACTTCAAATCTGATCAATGGCGTCTACATAGATGATGCCCTGATCTACAGAAATGTTGCCTGATACACGCTACACAATATTACTGGCGAGCCAGCGTTTGACATAGGCGATGTCAAGGCCGCGTCTTTTGGCGTAATCCGCGACCTGATCCTCGCCAATCTTGCCGATGCCGAAATATTGCGCCTTTGGATGGCTGAAATAATAGCCGGATACCGAGGAGGCCGGCATCATTGCCATGCTGTCAGTCAGGATTATTCCGGCATTCTCGGTGGCGTTCAAAAGCGTGAATAATTCCGGTTTTGTCGTATGATCCGGACAGGCCGGATAGCCGGGCGCCGGGCGGATACCGTCATATCTTTCGCGGACAAGCTCCTCATTGGTCAGCCTCTCATCCGGGGCATAACCCCAATATTCCCTCCGGACCATTTCATGCATATGTTCGGCAAAGGCCTCGGCCAGCCGGTCGGCAAGGGATTTGAGCAATATATCGTTGAAATCATCAAATTTGGCCTGAAACTCCTTCAGCTTGTCCTCAATGCCAATCCCCGCCGTGACCGCAAAGCCACCAAGATAGTCGGCCTTGCCCATACCCTCCGGCGCAATATAGTCGGCCAGACACATATTATAGCTGCCCTCGCGCTTTCTGATCTGCTGGCGCAGGAACGGCACGGTTTCGAGTATTTTCTCGCGGCTGTCGTCAGTGTAAAGCGTGACGTCATCCCCAACCGCATTGGCCGGCCAGAAGCCGATCACCGCCCGCGCCGTCAGCCATCCTTCGTCCTGAATCAGGCGTAACATGGCCTCTGCATCACGAAACAGATTGCTGGCTATCTCGCCGACAACCTCGTCTTTGAGAATCTTCGGGTAATTGCCCGCAAGCTCCCATGTGCGGAAAAACGGCGTCCAGTCAATATAGTCCACCAACTGCCCGAGGTCATATTCCGCAAAGCTCTTCAGCCCGAGGAAGGACGGCTTCGGCGGGGTATAATCTGTCCAGTCGATCGGGAATTTATTGTCCCTGCAGTCCCCTATACTGATCCGGTCTTTGGTTTTTTTGCCGCGTGCGTGACGGTCACGCACCGCCTGATATTCATTGGCGACTTTCGCCACATAATCCTCTTTGAGATTTTCGCTGAGCAGATTGCTCGCGACCCCGACCGCCCGCGAGGCGTCCAGCACATGGATCACCGGATGGGTATAGTTCGGGGCGATTTTTACCGCCGTATGGACCTTTGAGGTGGTCGCACCGCCGATCATCACCGGAATGGTAAACTTCTCGCGCTGCATTTCACTGGCGACCTGGGCCATTTCTTCGAGCGACGGGGTGATCAGGCCCGAAAGACCGATAATATCGACCTTTTCCTCCAGTGCGGTTTTGAGGATTTTCTCGTAAGGCACCATAACGCCCAGATCAACAATCTCGTAATTATTGCATTGCAATACCACCCCGACAATATTCTTGCCGATGTCATGCACATCACCCTTGACCGTCGCCATCAGGATTTTGCCCTTGGTGCTGATGTCACCGCTTTTGGCCTTTTCCTGCTCAATGAAGGGCAGCAGCCACGCCACGGCCTGTTTCATCACCCGGGCTGATTTCACCACCTGGGGCAGGAACATCTGGCCGGAGCCGAACAGATCGCCGACAATATTCATGCCGTCCATCAGCGGCCCTTCGATCACCTCAAGCGCCGCATCAAATTGCTGGCGGGCCTCTTCGGTATCTTCATCAATATAGGTGGTAATGCCCTTGACCAGCGCATGGGACAGCCGCTCGGTCACCGGCTTGTCGCGCCAGCTCAGGTCTTCGGTAATCTGGACACCTTTTTCGCCCCGGTATTTTTCGGCAATCTCCAGCAGCCGGTCAGTGGCGTCTGCGCGCCGGTTGAGGATGACATCCTCGACCCGCATCCGCAGGTCGTCATCAATTTCGGAATAGACCGTGATCAGACCGGCATTGACAATGCCCATATCCATACCGGCGGCAATCGCATGATAGAGAAAGACGCTGTGCATGGCTTCGCGTACCGGATTATTGCCGCGAAAGGAAAAAGACACATTGCTGACCCCGCCGGAGATATGGCAAAAGGGCAGGGTTTGCTTGATGATACGCGTCGCCTCGATAAAATCGACGCTGTAGTTATTATGTTCCTCAATACCGGTGGCAACCGCAAAGATATTTGGATCAAAAATAATATCTTCCGGCGGAAAATCCGCCTCATTGACCAGAATATTATAGCTGTTGGTGCAGATTTCCACCTTGCGGGCCATCGTATCTGCCTGACCCTGCTCATCAAAGGCCATGACCACCGCCGCCGCCCCGTAATCACGGATCAGCCGGGCGCGATGGATAAAGGCTTCCCGGCCTTCCTTCAGGGAGATGCTGTTGACCACGGCCTTGCCCTGCACACATTTCAGCCCGGCCTCGATCACCGACCATTTGGAGCTGTCAATCATCACCGGCACCCGGGAAATATCAGGCTCGGAGGCGATCAGATTGAGGAAGGTTACCATGGCCTGCTCGCTGTCGAGCATCGCTTCATCCATGTTGACATCAATGATCTGCGCCCCGGCCTCGACCTGCTGACGCGCCACATCAAGGGCGGCTGCAAAGTCGCCATTCATGATCAGCTTCTTGAATCTGGCCGAGCCGGTGACATTGGTGCGCTCGCCAATATTGATAAAAATCGGACTTTTTTTCATTGTTGTATCACCTCGAACGGTTCCAGCCCCGCAAGGCGTATATGGCGATCAATTTCCGGTATTCGGCGCGGGGATATGCCGGATACCGCCTCTGCTATGGCGGTGATATGGGCCGGTTCCGTGCCGCAACAGCCGCCCACGATATTAAGCAGGCCACTTGTCGCCCATTCCTTTATCTGACCGGCCATATCAGACGGGCTTTCGTCATATTCGCCCATTTCATTCGGCAGCCCCGCATTGGGATGGGCCGAGACATAACAGTCAGCAATTTTCGAGACCGAAACAATATGCTGACGCAGGTCACGGGCGCCGAGCGCACAGTTAAAACCGATGCTCAGCGGATTGGCGTGACGCACCGAATACCAGAAGGCCTCCGCCGTCTGGCCCGACAGTGTCCGGCCCGAGGCATCGGTGATGGTGCCGGAAATCATCACCGGCAGCTCCCGGTTCATCTCCGCAAAGGTCTTTTTAAGGGCGAATATCGCCGCCTTGGCATTCAGGGTATCAAAGATGGTTTCAATCATAATAATATCGGCCCCGCCCTCGATCAGCCCCCGCGCGGATTCGCCATAGTTTTCCGCCAGTTCATCAAAGCTGATATTGCGGAAGGCCGGGTTGTTGACATCCGGTGACAGCGACGCGGTGCGGCTGGTCGGGCCGAGGGTGCCGACGACAAAACGCGGCTTGTCCGGCTCGCGGCTGCTGAAATCATCGGCAACCTCACGGGCGATTTTGGCACCTTCCCGGTTCAGTTCAAAGGCCAGCTCCTCCATGCCATAATCGGCCTGTGACACCCGGGTGGAATTAAAGCTATTGCTCTCGACCATGTCGGCCCCGGCGGCAAAATACTGACCATGAATATCTTTGATTATATCCGGCTGGGTCAGGGTGAGCAGATCATTATTGCCCTTGACATCCCGGGGCCAGTCACGGAATCTGTCGCCCCGGTAAGCGGCCTCATCAAGCCGGTGACGCTGAATCATCGTGCCCATCGCCCCGTCAAGAATCAATATCCTGTTATTCAGGGCCTCTTTCAATTTCGGATTCATTGATTTTCTCCTGTGGGTCTGATGCCGAGGAAATGGCAGATGGTCGCGGTCAATTCCGACCGGTTCAGGGTATAGAAATGAAATTTGCGCACCCCGCCCTGATAGAGCCGCATACATTGTTCCGCCGCGACCGTTGCCGCCACATGGCGTCTTATTTCCGGGCGGTCATCCAGTCCCTCAAACAGGCTTTCGAGCCATTTCGGCACCGTTGTACCGCAACGGGCGGAAAAATTGCGGGTCTGGGCAAAATTGGTCACCGGCATGATGCCGGGAATGACCGGCACCTTGATCCCCGCCGCCAACACCCGGTCCATAAAACGGAAATACATATCGACATCGAGAAAATACTGGGTGATGGCCTGATCGGCCCCGGCATCTATCTTGCGCTTGAGATTATCAATATCGGCCTCGGGACTGGCCGAATCCGGATGCCCCTCGGGATAGGCGGCGACTGACAACTGGAAATTGCCGATTTTTTTCAGGCCCGTCACCAGATCTGCGGCATTGACATAGCCGCCCGGGTGCGGGGCATAGGACTGGCCAATGGTCGGCATATCACCGCGCAGGGCAACTATATGTCTGACCCCCATATCCCAATATTCCCGGGCAATATCATCGACCTCGCCGCGCGATGCAGCGACACAGGTCAGATGAGCCGCCGGCACCAGATCTGTTTCGGTCAGGAGACGCGAAATGGTCGCATGGGTCCGCTCGCGCGTGCTGCCCCCGGCGCCATAGGTCACCGACACCATTGCCGGATGCAGGGGCGCAAGCCTTGCGATGCTGGCCCAGAGAGCCTCCTCCATTTTTTCAGACTTGGGCGGAAAGAATTCGAAAGAAACCTCAATATCTTTTGCTCCAACAGCAAAAAGGCTGGGAGGCCGTACATCTTCATTGGTTTTTTCAGTCACAATATTCCTTGCTTTATCTGTTTATATATTCTTCTTGTTGGCAACCCAGATCGACAGGTCCAATGCCTCACCCGTAAGATGGATGACCGGATCACTTTCCAATCCAACCGCCTCCAGCCAGCCGATAACCTCCCCGTCCTTGAAACCGAGCCGCCGATGGGCCTGCTCATCCCGCAGATATTCGAGGGTATGCGGGGCAAAATCAACGATAATAACCCGGCCATTCTGGCGCAGAAGGCGGCTTGTTTCGCGGATTGCCGCACTCGGGTCATCGGCGAAATGCAGCACCTGATGAATGAGGATCAGGTCCATTGACCCGCTGGACAGCGCAAGGTCATACATATCACCCTGACGGACCTGACAATTATCCAGATTGGCTTTTTCGATATTAACCCGGGCAATCGCCAGCATTTCCCGGCTGAGATCAATACCTGTGCCGCGCCCGATTCGGTCGGCGAAAACCTCCAATATCCGACCCGTTCCGGTCCCGACATCAAGAAAATCGTCAATTTTCATGTCTTCGGTGACCTCAAGAAGGATTTTTTCCACCTCCTGTTCCGACACATAAAGTGACCTGATACGGTCCCAGTCCTCGGCATTTTCGCTAAAATACCTGATGGCCCTGCCCTTGCGATCCTCTTTGATTTCTTTCAGACGTTCCCCGTCATGCTGAAGTATCCGGGCCGAAAAAGGAATATATCTCATAATTGCCCGGGCCAGTTCTCCTTCCGGGCCGCCTTCCGCCAGCCGGTAAAAAATCCAGGTCCCCTCCCGATAACGTTCCAGAAGACCCGCCTCGCACAGCAGCCTCAAATGCCGGGAAACCCGTGGTTGGGATTGACGCAATATCGTCACAAGTTCGGTTACCGTAAGCTCGCCGGTGCGAAACAGGGCCAGGATTCGCAGACGGGTTTCCTCCCCCACCGCCTTGAGGGCGTTCAGCATTCTTTCAAATCCGATTTCCGTTGCACCATCCATCATCCGGCTCCATTTCCATTATGAAGTTATATATAAATATATATTTATATAAAGTAAAGATGTGAAATTAACGAAATTGTGATGCTTTGAAGGGTAACGTGTATTGCAAATGGTTAACAGCTACATTACAACTTCACCTATATATTTATGCTGAAAGATTTTTTAATGATATTTATACATGAATTACGAGATATTTTTTCGAAGGGAAAAAATATTTCCTTCCGGAGCAATATGGTAATTCTTGTGTCTGCTATCCTGCTCGTCACCACGGGATGTGCAAAACGTCCGCCAGACTCCGACCCCCAGGCCATTCAGGCCTATCTTGAGGCCAATGACCCGCTGGAGCCGATGAACCGGCAGATTTTTGCCTTTAACCAGAAATTTGACCGGCATATCCTGAAACCCGCCGCCATGTTTTACCGGCAGTTTGGCCCGCCGACCGTGCGTAAGGGCATCTCTAATTTTGTTCGCAACTGGCGCGAACCTGTTACCCTTGTCAATGATGTCTTGCAGGCGCAACCCTCCCGGGCCGGCACAAGCCTGTCACGTTTTCTTATCAACAGCACCTTTGGCGTGCTGGGTCTGTTCGACACCGCCACCCACTGGGGCATTGAGCGTCATACCGAAGATTTCGGCGAAACATTTGCCGTCTGGGGGGTCGGGGAAGGTTTCTATCTGATGCTGCCCTTTCTCGGGCCGTCCAACGCCCGCGATCTGACCGGCACCGTTGTCGACTTTCTCTATGACCCGGTGAGCCTGTGGCTGAGCCATAAGGGCTGGACCTATATCCGTTACGGGCGTCTTATGCTGCGGGGGCTGATTTTCCGCGAAGAAAATCTTGAAACCCTTGACGATCTGGCAAAATCCTCGACAGATTTTTACGCCACCCTGCGGAGTGCCTATCGCCAGAACCGGCTGTATGATATCAATAACGGCGTGCTTGATGTCGGGGCGGAAGACGACCTGTTTGATGAAGATAGCCAGGATGATAATTTCTGAGAAAGACCAGAAGCAAAGGCCAGAAGCACTGCTCCCGGCCTTTTTCAATTCTGCTGAATGAAATTATTCAGACTCCCCCTTGGGCGGCATGTGGTGATGACCTATTTGCCGCTGAGAGCTTGACACCATGGCGTAATAGTCAGCCCATATTTTTTTGGCATTTTCCATACCGCCGCTCTGTTTAGCGAATGCCGCGTACCATTTTTCGTCATCGGCACTCATATACCAGTCAAAGCTGCCCATGCCGTCTTTCTGTTTCCAGAAATAAACCGAATCCCACGGCCCGGTTTGCATATGCATGACATAGGGGGCCTGGGTCCCTGCTGCCTTGGTCGCCGGTATAAAATATTTTTTGATATAATCACTGGCCTTTCCGGCCATACCAGCCTTGTATTTAACCAGAACGATTTCAAAATATTCGGTATTTGTCCTCTTGCCGGCCTTTGGCAAATCTTCTGAAAAAGCCAGCTCCGACAGACTGAATACAGTCAAAATTGCCGAAATAATCGTTACTTTTAGTATTTTTCCAATATGCATCTTATGTCCCTCATTTTGGGATGAAAGTGAAATGCCCGCAAAACCGCAAGCCATGACAAATCATAAGCAACCCACTTCACACAACAAACTAAAGACGCAACGAATCAGCCCTGACAGGCCAATATTTAAGAAGTTAAATATATACAAATATAAGGAAATAATCAACTACGAAGAACAGGTAGTCTCCGGACCTCATTCAATCTGTCTTAACGGGTCAGTTTTTTATATTGTAATTTATGCGGCCGATCGGCGGCGGCCCCGAGCCGGCGGTGGCGATCCTTGTCATAATCTTCATAATTGCCTTCAAACCATACCACTTCCGAATTGCCCTCAAAGGCGAGAATATGGGTGGCGATCCGGTTGAGGAACCAGCGGTCATGGGAAATAATCACCGCACAACCGGCGAAATCCTCCAGCCCCGCTTCCAATGCGCTCAGGGTTTCCACATCAAGGTCATTGGTTGGTTCGTCAAGCAGCAGCACATTGGCAGGCGTCCGCAGCATCTTGGCCAGATGGACCCGGTTGCGCTCGCCGCCTGATAACTGGCCGAGCTTCTTCTGCTGATCGGTGCCTTTAAAGTTGAAATTGCCGACATAGGCCCGGGTATGGACATCCCGGCCATTGAAATCAAACACGTCAAGCCCGTCGGAGATTTCCTGCCATACGGTTTTGCTGTCATCCAGTGCGTCACGGCTTTGATCCACATAGCCTAGAAGCACAGTTTCCCCTACCTTGAGCGAACCGGAGTCCGGTTTTTCCAATCCGGTAATCATCTTGAACAGAGTGGTTTTCCCGGCCCCGTTGGCGCCGATCACCCCGACAATACCGCCCGGCGGCAGTCTGAAATTCAAGCCGTCAATCAACAGTCTGTCGCCAAAGCCCTTGGTCAAGTTTTCCGCCTCGATCACCATATTGCCAAGGCGCGGCCCGACCGGTATCTGAATTTGCGCGTCCGCATTACGGCCTTCCTGCGCCGCCGCCAGCAGATCGTCATAGGCGTTGATACGCGCCTTGCTTTTGGCCTGCCGGGCCTTGGGCGACTGCCTGATCCACGCCAGTTCGCGCTTCATGGTTTTCTTGCGTGAGGCCTCGATACGTTCTTCCTGGGCAATGCGCTTTTCCTTCTGCTCCAGCCAGTTGGAATAATGGCCCTGATAGGGGATCGCCCGGCCCCGGTCGATTTCCAGCACCCAGTTAACCACATTATCAAGGAAATAGCGGTCATGGGTCACCAGAATAACGGTGCCGACATATTCCTTCAGATGATTTTCGAGCCACGCCACCGATTCCGCATCAAGATGGTTGGTCGGCTCATCAAGCAGCAGGATTTCAGGTTTGGACAGCAGCAACCGGCACAACGCCACCCGGCGGCGCTCGCCGCCGGACAGGACGGTCACGTCGGACTCCTTCGGCGGACAGCGCAGGGCTTCCATGGCAAGCTCGACCCGGCTGTCAAGGTCCCAGGCGTCGGCAGCGTCAATTTTTTCCTGCAACTCGCCCTGCTTCATGATCAGCTCGTTCATCTCGTCATCGCTCATCGGTTCGGCGAATTTCAGGCTGATCTCGTTGAACTCGTCAACAATCGCCTTGAGGTCGCCAAGGCCGTCCATGACATTTTCAAAGACATTTTTTTCCGGGTCAAGGTGAGGCTCCTGCTCAAGATAGCCGACTTTCACCCCCTCTGCGGCCCAGGCCTCGCCCTGAAAATCCTTGTCCTGCCCGGCAATGATCCGCATCAGGGTGGATTTCCCGGCCCCGTTAACGCCGATCACGGCAATCTTGGCATCGGGCAGAAAGGACAGGGTAACATCCTTCAGGGTCGGCTTCGCCCCGGGATAGGTCTTGCCGAGACCCTTCATTACATAGCTATATTGATAAGATGCCATTTGCTGTTTTCCACTCTCACAAACTGAGTTGATAAATTTTGGCCTTCTATACGCCAAAATAACCATCATAGGCAATGTTTAAGTGTATGCGGGGTTATCTTGCCAAATAATGATTGACACAATTAATTAAATATTGCTGAATTTAATTATTTAGCACTATCACAAAATAAATTTAAAGAAGCTTTTTATGCAAAACCAGCCGTTTGAAAGAAATAAACATGTCTATCATAATGTTGAGTTTGTAGAACTGATCAAAGACGCAGTTAGATTTTTCAATGGAACGCCCGTTCATCAATTACCTCTAAATAGAAAATTTCTCGGGACGGGCGTATATGCATTATATTACACTGGAACAAGTGAGCCATATAGCCGTTATTCTAAATTAAACCGGCTTTCGTATGATTATCCCATTTACATAGGAAAAGCCGTTCCTAAAGGATGGAGACAGTCGCGAGCCTCTGGTGGAGAAGTTAAACAATCGAGCGAACTATATTCACGAATTAAGGAACATACTCGAAATATTGAAAAGGCAGAAGGCATTGACATGGCCGACTTTTCATGCCGGTTCGTAATTTTTGAAGCAAATGGCTCAGATATGATAGGAACAATTGAAGCCGCATTAATTAAGCTTAACAAGCCATTATGGAACTCAGTAGTGGATGGGTTTGGCAATCATACGCCCGGAAAAGGGCGTTTTAACCAGGCAAAATCAGATTGGGACATACTGCACCCAGGACGAGAATGGGCCGACAAATGTACCGGTGTTCCCCACAATAAAAATGACATACTAGAAAAAATATCCAGGCACTTGGGCAATATTGGAGAAAAAGGGTGAGGTCAGTTGAACTTTTTTCCGGTGCAGGTGGATTGGCGAAAGGGCTGGAAAATTCTGGATTTGAACATATTGCATATATTGAAAATAACCGTGATGCATGCATAACTCTAAGATACAACTTTGATGCACAAAAAGTTTTTGAGGGAAATGTTCAGGAGTATGAATTTGAAACTCTCTCAAATATTGATGTCCTTGCCGGAGGACCACCATGTCAGCCTTTCTCATTAGGGGGGAAACATAAATCATCATCAGATGAGCGTGATATGTTTCCCTTCGCCATAAAAGCCGTTCGATCATTACGGCCAAAAGCTTTTATATTTGAAAATGTCAAGGGCCTCCTGAGACCATCTTTCTCATGTTATTTTGAGTATATTTTGCTACGTCTTCAATACCCGGATTTCAATTGTGAGAATAATAATGACTGGACGCAAAATTTATCTCATCTTCGAGAGTTGACTGGTAACCCTGGCTCACCGCCTGAATATAAAGTTCAATTCCAGCTGATAAACGCGGCTGATTATGGTGTTGCTCAAACCCGGGAGCGTGTCATTATTGTTGGCATTCGTTCTGATATACGTACCAAATGGCTATACCCGGAGGGGGTATACACGAGAGACCGTTTACTATGGGATCAGTATATTTCTGGCGAATACTGGGAAAAACATAAAATCAAGAAGATTCCTGAATATTCACATTCAAAACATTTTTTGAAGATAATTGGGGCTGTTAAAGATAAGTATGGTTTTATACCGCCTTCTTCTTTGCCCTGGAAAACCATAAGAGATGTCTTGACTGATGTCCCTGACCCAAAAGGGAAGCACAAAATTAATGACCACCTTTTTCGCGATGGCGCCAAAAGTTATCCTGGACATACAGGAAGTATGTTTGACCAGCCATCAAAAACAATTAAAGCCGGTGGTCACGGGGTTCCGGGTGGTGAAAATATGATTCGATTCTCTGATGACTCAATCAGGTATCTAACCGTATATGAAGCTAAACTTATTCAGAGTTTTCCCAAATCATTTAAGATACATGGGGCATGGGGAGAAGCTATGCGCCAAATAGGTAATGCTGTTCCAGTAACGATTGCCGAGGTTCTTGGCAAGGAGCTGAAACGAGTATTATCAGAGGATTCAAGTGAACAAAATAGTGAGAAATATCTTGTTAGATATGCTTGAAATCAGGTCTTTCCAGGGACTATTCATTTAATAAGGGATTGATAAAGTTGACCCTTGTTACCTAATCCGGGTGGCTTGTGCAACGGGCAAAAAGCCGGATGATCTTTTCCAGATGGATTTTATCTGTTTTATCAAAATTGGCCGGTTTTTCACTGTCTATATCAAGTACGGCAATCAACATGCCGCCTGCGTCAAACACCGGCACGACAATTTCCGATACGCTGCGGCTGTCACAGGCAATATGGCCCGGAAAATTATGGACATTATCCACGAGCTGAGTCTGCCCTGTTGCCGCCGCCATGCCGCAAACCCCGCGACCAAATGGAATCCTCAGACAGCCAAGCGATCCCTGATAGGGACCAATCACCAGCTCCTCCGGCTTATTGTCATCCACCAGATAAAATCCGGTCCAGAAAAAATCCGCAAAAGCCTCTGACAGCAGACAGGATATGGTCGCCATGCGGGCAATGATATTTTGCTCACCATCCGTCACCGCCATGATCTGCGCCGCAACATCGGTATATTTTTGATCTTTGGTCATGCTTTTCCCTTACACTGCTGTGCATAGTCTGTACGCCAATAAAATACTGCTTGTCAAACGGGGGGATAATATTCGATAAGACGTGAGATTTTAATCAGGACATAACCATCAATGACAAATGATCAGGATGATTGGGGGGCGCTGTCCCGCCTGCCGGGCAATCCGATGATGTGGATTCTTATCTGGAGCGAGCTTGTGATCTTCGGCGTTTCCTTTATTGGCTTTGCCGTCGCCTATATTCTGCATCCGGATGTCTTTATCCAGTCGCAGAACAGCCTGAACCGCCTGTATGGCGGCCTCAATACCATGGTTCTGATCACCAGCGGCCTGTGTGCAGCCCTCGCCGTCACGGCCCGACAACGGAACCGGATCATCCTCATGCGCCTGTGGCTTGGCGGGTCGGTGCTGCTCGGCATTATTTTCCTGTGGGTAAAATCCCTGGAATATACCGAGAAATTCTCGGAAGGGATCGGACTGGATACCAACATATTCTATACGCTTTATTTTCTGCTGACCGGATTTCATGCCTTCCATGTGATTTTCGGGATTATCATCCTGATCATTGTCGGCTGGAAAGACAGCCTTGAGACTCTGGAGATCGGCACCACCTTCTGGCACATGATCGACCTGATCTGGATCATCCTGTTTCCACTTGTCTATTTGTTGCGGTAGGGGTCATGACATGAATTTCAAGAATCCGGATTACCGAACCCTTTTCCTCTGCTGGCTTGCCCTGATGGCTCTGACGGCAGGGACCATGCTGACGGGCCATGCCGCCACGGACCAGACCCTCAGTGATCTGCTTGTCGTCTCGCTTGGTCTGATCACATGGGTCAAGGCCATGGTCATTCTGCGCTATTACCTGAACCTCAAAAGCGCATCCCGTGGCTGGAACAGGGCCTTTTTCAGTTATATCTTCCTCGTTCTCGGCACCATTACCCTTATTTTCATCCTCGGAAGGCCATAGGATTATTTATTCTTGCGGTTATGAATAATATCCTCGACCACCGAGGGGTCGGCAAGGGTTGAAATATCACCGAGACTGTCATGTTCGTTGGCCGCAACTTTACGCAGGATACGGCGCATGATCTTGCCCGACCGGGTTTTGGGCAGGGCCGGGGCGAACTGAATTTTATCCGGAGTGGCGATCGGGCCGATTTCGTGGCGCACCCACTGCTTCAGCTCCTGACGCAAGTCTTCGGTCGGCGCGCACCCCGCCATCAGGGTGACATAGGCGTAAATCCCCTGCCCCTTGATATCATGAGGATAGCCAACCACGGCCGCCTCGGCCACATGGTCATGGGCAACCAGCGCGCTTTCGACCTCTGCGGTGCCCATCCGGTGGCCGGACACATTGATCACATCATCGACCCGACCGGTGATCCAGTAATAGCCGTCCGCGTCCCGCCGACAGCCGTCCCCGGTAAAATACTTGCCCTCATATGTCGAGAAATAGGTCTGGACATAGCGCTCATGATCGCCGTAAACGCTACGCATCTGCCCGGGCCAGCTGTCGGTAATACACAG
>JALUWZ010000042.1 GCA_027019205.1 Emcibacter sp. | reverse complement strand
ATTTACCACCATGTGGCATAGAGGGCGGTGAGGATGAGGATGACGCCGAGGGTGGCGATATTGAATATCCGGGCCGAGGAGAAATCTATGCCCTTAAGATCAACCGCATTCTTCTGAACCCCGGTGCCCTCCATCAGCGTCACCAGAATGGCAAGGCCGAGACACAGCAGGAACACCAGCCCGACCCGGTCAATGAACGGCAATTCCGGCCAGAAATAATAGAAGAGCGCCGACAAGAGCGCCGAGCCGATGGCTGCCGCAAGCGCCCCGTGGGCCGTGGCCCGTTTCCAGAACATGCCAAGCAGGAAGATCACCACAATACCCGGAGTGAAAAAGCCGGTGAATTCCTGAATATACTGAAAGGCCTGATCAAAATTGCCGAGCAGCGGTTTGGCGCATATCATGGCGATGATCAGGGCGGAGAAGCTCACCACACGCCCGACAAAAACATAATGATGCTGGCTTCTATCTTTCCGGTAATAGCTGTAGATATCCATCGTGAAGATGGTGGCGATACTGTTGGTCATCGAGCCAAGTGACGAGACAATGGCGGCCACAAGGGCGGCAAATACCAGCCCGACCATGCCCGTCGGCATCAGCTTCATCAGTTCGGGATAGGCCTGATCCGGGGATTTGAGATCAGGGGCAAGAATCACCGCCGCAATCCCCGGCAGCACAACAATCACCGGCATCAGGATTTTCAGATAGGCGGCAAAGGCAATGCCCTTCTGCGCCTCCCTGATATTCTTCGCCGCCAGCGCGCGCTGGATAATATACTGGTTAAACCCCCAATAGGACAGGTTCATAATCCACATGCCACCAATCAGCACACTGATCCCCGGCAGGTCTTTATAGTAGGGACTGTCCGGACTTAAAATCATGTCGAATTTTTCCGGCACCCGCGCGGTCAATTCGGCAAAGCCCGCGATAATTCCCTGACCGTCACCGATGGTATCAAGGGTGACATAAGACAGAAACAGGCCGCCAAAGACCAGCAGCACCACCTGAATAATGTCGGTAAAGGCCACCGCCTTCAGACCGCCATATAGCGAATAGGCCGCAGCAAACGCCCCGAGAAAGATCAGGCCATAGACAAGATCAACCCCGGCCACCGTGCTGATCGCCAGCGCCCCGAGCCATAATATCGCCGTCAGATTGACAAAGACATACACCCCGAGCCAGAAGATCGCGAGAATCGTGCGGACTCGGTGGTCATAGCGCTGTTCAAGAAATTGCGGCATGGTATAGATGCCGCGTTTGAGAAAGATCGGCAACAAATATTTGCCAACGATAATCAGGGTGATTGCCGCCATCCATTCATAGGAGGCGATGCCAAGGCCGATAACATAGCCCGAGCCTGACATGCCAATAATCTGTTCAGCCGAGATATTGGCGGCAATCAGCGAGGCGCCGATCGCCCACCATGGCAGTGATTTGCCGGCAAGAAAATAATCCTCGGTATTCTTGTCATGGCCCGGCTTGTCCCGGCTGACCCATGTCGCAAGGAGAATAATCCCCACCACATAAAATACAAATACCCCGATATCCAACCCTGATAATGTCATATCCGTCCCTGACCCTCTTTCTATTTCAAAACTGCCTGAAAGTGGCTTATAGTATGATTGATACCCGAATTGGGCTATGGTGATAAGCCGCAAGCGCCCATGACATACGTATACATACTTGAAAAGAGCATGAATACGTATGTATTGTACAAAAGTCTGTGGTATAAGGTCGTTACCGATGAAAGATGAGAAGCCCACCTCTTTTGATATTGCCCATCTGGCCGGGGTGTCCCAGCCAACGGTGTCCCGTGCGCTGCGTAACAGCCCGCTGGTCAGCGAGAAAACCCGGGAAAAAGTGCAGGCGATCGCCAAAAAGCTCAACTATCAGGTTGACATCAATGCCCGTAACCTGCGCTCGAAACAGACCCGGACCCTGGCCCTGCTGCTGTGCGAGGACCCCGGCACCGATGACAGCCTGATCAACCCGTTCTTCCTCAGCATGCTCGGCAGTATCACCCGGGCCTCGGCCAAGATGGGCTATGACCTGCTGATTTCCTTTCAGCAGCAAAGCATCGACTGGAATGCCGATTATGAAAATGCCAACCGGGCCGACGGGATTATTTTCCTCGGCTACGGCGACTATATCACCTATGCCGAAAAAATCGCCCATCTCGACCTGATGGGGGCCAGGTTCATCACCTGGGGGCCGGTTCTGCCCGATCAGCCCGGTCATTTCATCGGCTGTGATAATCTCAACAGCGCCTATCTCGCCACCCGGCATCTCACTGATTTGGGCCATAAAAAGATCGCCTTCCTCGGTATTGCCACCGAACATCGCCCGGAATTTAACCAGCGTTATCAGGGCTATGTAAAAGCCCTGCTTGACGCCCGGCTGATGGTTAATCCAAAGCTCCAGATTGATGCGGATACCTCGGAAGAAATGGGCTATGAGGCGACCATGGAGCTGCTCAAAAGCAAGTTGCAGTTTGATGCGATATTCGGGGCCAGCGACCTGATTGCCATCGGCGCCATCAAGGCATTGCAGGAAAGCGGCCTCCGGGTACCCGAAGATGTTGCCGTGGTCGGTTTTGACAATATCCCCACCGCCGCCTATATCAACCCGCCCCTGACCACCGTCCAGCAGGACACCATGCTGGCCGGTCGGCTGCTGGTGGAAAATCTGCTGAAACTGATTGACGGCCAGGATATAGATTCCATCCTGATGCCGGCCAGACTGATTATCCGCGAATCATGCGGGGCCGGGCGGTAGTTTCAGCCCTCGCCCGGGTCATTGACCCGCAAGGTCGCGACGCCGGCAAAGATCATGCAACAGCCCCCCAGAACAAGCGCGTAAATTGCCTGTCCCGCGAAAAGCTGCCTGACAAAAAGCCCGAGGATGCTGGCCGCCAGAATCTGGGGGATAACGATAAAGAAATTGAATATCCCCATATAGATACCCATTTTTTCCGGGGGCACCGCACCGGACAGCAGACTATAGGGCATTGAAAGGATCGACGCCCAGGCAATACCGACACCGATCATTGAAATCCACAACAGCCCGGGATCACGAATAAAATACATCGAGATCAGCCCCGCCCCGCCGAGAAACAGATTGATCATATGGGCAATCTTCCGGCTGGTCCGGGCGGCCAGAACCGGAATGAGAAAGGCGGCAAGGGCGGCAAATATATTGTAAAACATAAACAGAACCCCGACCCAGTCCGCGCCGTTATTATATAATACAGACGACGGGTCATGCGTGCCATAATGATAGGCCGTCACCGCCGGGGTGGTGTATATCCACATGGCAAATAAGGCAAACCATGAGAAGAACTGGACGATGGCCAGCTGCTTCATGGTTTGCGGCATCCGGGAGAAGTCAGCCATTATCTGATAAAAACCGCTATCCGTCCGCCCCTGCTGCTGAAGCCCGGCACAGATAAATTGCAGTATCCCGAAAAGTGACAGCCCTGCGCCAAGCAGATATAACTGTTTGTCCCAACCCTGCCAGAAAATAATTCCGCTGAATATCAGCCCGCCGCCAAGCCACAGCAGCCCGCTCAAACGATATTGACTTGCGGTGGGGGGGGCTTCCTGCCGCCTTTCGGCCTCCGGGATTGGCCCGCCGTCATCACGGTCAAATTGCGCCATTTCTTGCGGGGAATATTCCTTTGTGGAAAATATCGTCCACATCACCGCCAGCAACAATACCGCCCCCCCAAGGTAAAAAGCGTATTTCACTGACAGCGGGATCTCTCCCTCCCCGGCAATATTGCTGATGCCCAGCCAGTTGGTGAATATCCATGGCAGGGCAGAAGCCACCACCGACCCGACCCCGATGAAAAAGCTCTGCATCGCATAGCCGAGGGTCCGTTGCCGGGGCGGCAGCATATCACCGACAAAAGCCCGGAAAGGCTCCATCGCGATGTTAAATGACGCATCCATAATCCACAGCATCCCCGCCGCCACCCACAGATAGGGAGACGCGGGCATGACAAACAAGGCTGCCGTTGCCAGCAACGCCCCCCAGAGGAAATAGGGCCGCCTGCGCCCGAGCCGGTTCCATGTCCGGTCGCTCATATAACCAATGACCGGTTGTATCAGCAGCCCGGTCAGCGGGGCGGCCACCCACAGGATCGGAATATCACCAATATCCGCCCCGAGGGTCTGAAATATCCGGCTGACATTGCTGTTCTGCAAGGCAAAGCCGAACTGAATGCCGAGAAAGCCGAAACACATATTCCAGATTTGCCAGAAGGTTAATTGCGGTTTCTGCATCATTCAATTTCCAGAATTGTTGCCGACCGGGGCGCGAGGGTTATCTGGCGGGAAATATCAAGCTCCCTGCCGGTCATCACATTCCGCGCCCCCGTATGACCCGCCAGCATTTCCGCAAAACGCGCGGTTTTCAGATCCGTCGCGGTTTTGTTTTTATTCAACACCACCATGACCTTGTCAGTATCGTTATATCTGAAATAAACATAAACCCCGTTCTCAGGCACATAATGCATCAGTTTCCCGCTGTGTATGACCGCCTTGCCCTTGCGCCAGTTCAACAGACGGCGCAGATATTCCTGCGCCGCTTTCTGGTCCGGCGACAATCCCCTGCCGGTGAAGCCATTGACCTTGTCCCCTGCCCATCCCCCGGGGAAATCGCTACGGATAATGCCGTCATCTTTCGGCCCCGGACTGGTCTTTAAAATTTCTGTGCCGTAATAAATCTGCGGAATGCCACGCATGGTCAGAGTGAAGGCCATCGCCATCCTATACAGGTCTTTATCTTCATGCAGTTGGGTGAATACCCGCTTCATATCATGATTGTCCGGGAATATCACCAGATTTGACGGGTCGGGATATATCACATCATTGGCAAGCATTTTATATATGCCGATCAGCCCCTTCGCCCATTCCTCCTTTGAGGCAAGGCCGGTGACCAGTGCATCATTCAGCGGGAAATCCATCAGGCTCGGCAGGTAAGAGACATAACCGTTTTTATTCTGCCGTCCGCGCTGCCAATAGGATACCGTAATCGGGTTAAGACTCCATTCCTCGCCGACAATATTGAAATCGGGATATTCAGTCATAATACGCTTCGACCACCTGGCCATGAATTTCATATCAGAATAGGGATAGGTATCCATGCGTATTCCGCTCAATCCGGCATATTCAATCCACCAGAGGGCATTCTGGATCAGGTAATTCGCCAGCAGGGGGTTACGCTGGTTAAGATCGGGCATGGTTTTAACAAACCAGCCGCCGGAAAACAGCTTCCGGTCACCGGCAGCGGAATACGGATCCTGTATGGTGGTGCGCCGGTGAGACGTATTGACATATTTACCCTTGAAATATTCTGCGGCATAGTTGATCCAGTCATCCTCCGGCAGATCATCCATCCACCAGTATTTCGAGCCGGTATGATTGGCCACCATATCCATGATCACCCCGATCCCCTTGCCCCGCGCCGTCCGTACCAGTTTTCTGTAGAGCTTGTTGGAGCCAAAGCGCTGATCAATCCTGTAAAAATCGGTGATGGCATAACCGTGATAGCTGGTCTCTGGCTGATTATTTTCCAGTAACGGGGTAATCCAGATACTGGTAAACCCCATGCGGGCAATATAGTCCAGATGGTCCATAATTCCCTGAATATCGCCGCCATGACGACCGTCTTTATTCGCCCGGTCAAGCTTGTCCGCCATGCCCGCCACAGAATCATTATCCGGGTTGCCGTTGGCAAAACGATCCGGGGTAATCAGGTAAATGGCGTCGGATTGATTAAATCCTTTACGTGCCGCAGAATTTTTCCGCCTGGCCTTCACCTCATAGGGATAGGTGATGTCCGGGCTGCCCGCTCTGCTGAAGGTAATATCAAACCGGCCCGCTTTGGTATCGGCGGCAATCATCACATCGATGAACAGGTAATTCGGGCTTTTGACCCGGATAACTTTTTTTATCACCACACCGGAATAATTGATCTTCGGGCTATAGTCGGAAATCCCTGTCCCATGGACAAGAATCTGCACTTCCGGTGTCTTGAACCCGACCCACCAGAAGGGCGGTTCCACATGATCAAGGCGCGGATGGGCCTGTGCGATGCCGCCGCACAGGATGACGGCAGCGGCCAACAATATTCTGATCTGCTTCATGACCATATACCCTTATTTGCTTACAGGGGTAAAGCGGATGGCCTGACCGCCGCTGGTCGCAAGTTTCAGGGAAAGCCTTGTCTTTGCCGTCACGGTTTTTTCCTCAATCACCATATCGTAAGGATTGCTTTGCCAGTCAGCATCCGGCCCGTCCCGGTAAATCTGCGCCCGGTAACGGACCCCCGGCGTCAGGAAATCCAGCGAAATTTTCAACGTGCGGGCCTTCTCATTGGTCAGGCTGCCAAGATACCAGTCTTCACTGTTACGGTCTTTGCGCACAATGGTAACATAGTCGCCGATTTCTCCGTTCAGCACAAGGGTGTCCTGCCAGTCGGTCGGCACGTCGCGGATAAACTGAAACGGTTTTGGCCGGGCCTCGTAATTCTTCGGCAAATCAGCCGCCATCTGGATCGGGCTGTAGATCACCACATAAAGCGCCAGCTGCTTCGCCAGCGTCGTCGGAATGCGGTTATGCGGTTTTTCCTTCCTGAACAGCAGATCAAAAATACCGGGGGTGAAATCCATCGGCCCGGCCAGCATCCGGGTAAAGGGCAGAATGGCCGTATGTTCCGGCGAATTGCCCGGCTCGCCCCAGGCATTATATTCCTGTCCCCGCGCCCCTTCGCGCGAGACCCAGTTGGGATAGGTGCGCCGGAGGCCGGTATCCTTGATTGGCTCATGGGTATCAATGGAAATATGGCGTTTGGCGGCTTCCGTGACCACCTTTTGATAGTGATTAACCATGACCTGGCTGTCATGCCATTCATGATGAACGCGGCCATCCCTGCCGGTAAAGATCGCGTCGCCGCCATCGGCAACATAGCCGGTTTTTATCAGCGGAATACCAAGCTTCTGATCATAATCCAGAGCCGCGTCAAGCTGTGCCTCATAATTTGAAATATCACCGGATGTCTCATTATGACCGATCAGATGCACCCCCTTTGACTTCGCATATTTCGACAGAGCAACAATATCAAAATCAGGATAGGGTTCGGTAAAGCGAAACGCCTTGCCATTATGAAACCAGTCGCCGTCCCAGCCGACATTCCAGCCTTCCACCAGCACCCCCTTGAAACCATATTTGGCGGCAAAATCAATATAGCGCATGGTATTGGCAGTCGTCGCCCCGTGTTTTGGCCCGCTGCCCCAGGTCATTTTGCCGAGATGCATCCCCCACCAGATACCAACATATTTCTCGGGCTTTACCCATGAGACATCGCCAAGCCTGTTCGGCTCGTTCAGGTTCAGGATAAGATAGGAGGTGATCAGCCCGCCAGCGGTATCGGCAAGCTGAATGCTGCGCCACGGCGTGTGAAACGGCGTCTTGACCCGGGCCTTGATACCGTCAGACAACGGGGTGAGATCGGCATAGAGTATCCGCCCGCGACCCCGTTTCAGGGTCATGGCGGCATAATCGACCAGTGCCGCCTCATGAATACTGAGATAAAGCCCTTTGTCCGTTTTCAGGGTCAGCGGGGTATGGACATGCTGAATATCCCGGAGCGGCGTCTTGTGGTAGAGATATTCATAACGGTTCCAGCCCCGGGCCGGAATCCACCATGCCGTTGCCGGGTCGGCGATATTGAATTCGGTCAGTTCATTAATGACCTGAACTTTCCCCATATGGGCCTGTTCAGGAATTTCATAGCGAAAACCGATACCGTCATCATAGACCCGGAAGCGCAAAATCATCCGGCGTTTCAGGCCGTCAGTCAATGTCACCCGCAATTCATTATAGTGATTGCGGATATCTTTCTTTTCCCCCCATGGCTGGGTCCATGTCTCATCGAAAGAGCTTGTCCCGGCAGAGGCGATAACAAAGCCGCCATCCATATGGGGAATATCCTTGAACCGCAGCCCGAGCCGGGATTTTCCGATAACAGAAATACCGGCCCGGTCCAGCTGATAATAGGGAACATGATTATCCAGCCCGACCGTCACTGTTATGGTGCCATTGGGCGAGCTGACCGTTTTTCTGTCCTGCGCCTGGCCGAAAGACAGAGAAATGGCAAAGAGTAAAAATACCCCAGTGATGATTTTGACCGTGACCCTGAAAATAATTTCTCTCCCTGTTCGCTTTATATATAAATAAATACTCTAAAGCCAGCAAACCCCCGAAAACAAGGGGCGACATACGTATTCATAAATGCTTTGCAGCTGAATACGTATGTTATCGCTTGCCCCGCTAAACCAAGCCGGTTTAGGATAAATTTCAACTGTTAAGGAAATATCTTCATGGCTGACCGTCATATTCGTCATATTGCCATTATCGGCGGCGGCACCGCCGGGTGGATGTCGGCGGCGGCTCTGGCCAATGCCTTGGGGGCCAATGCCTTGGGGGGCAACTGCCGGATTACCCTGATTGAATCGGAAGATATCGGGGTAATCGGCGTTGGCGAGGCGACGATTCCGCCGATCAAGCTGTTTAACCACTCTCTCGGCCTTGATGAGAATGATGTGCTGGCCCATACTCAAGGGACCTTTAAACTCGGCATTGAATTTGTCAACTGGGGCGGTGAGGGCCAGCGATATTTCCACCCTTTCGGCGAATATGGTGCGGATTTTGATGCGGTGCCGCTCTATCATTACTGGCTGCAATCCCGGGCAAGCGGCAATAGGGAAAGTCTTGATAATTATGCCATGGCATGGGTTATGGCGCGAGGTGGCAAATTCAGCCCGCCGACCCGTGACCCGAAACTGGTCCAGTCAACCTATGACTATGCCTATCATCTGGATGCGGTGCTATACGGGAAATATCTGCGCCGCTATGCCGAACAGCGCGGGGTCAGCCGCATCGAAGGCCGGGTTATTGACGTTGCGCTTGACGGTGAAAGCGGCTTTATAACGGATGTCATCCTTGAGGATGGCTCGAAGGTCATGGCGGATCTTTTTATCGACTGCAGCGGCTTTCGCGGCCTGCTGATTGAAGGGGCGCTTAAAACCGGTTATGAGGACTGGTCTCACTGGCTGCCCTGCGACCGGGCGATTGCCGTCCCTTGCGCCCCGGCAGGTGACTTTACCCCCTATACCCGCTCGACCGCACGCGCAGCGGGCTGGCAATGGCGTATCCCGCTGCAACGGCGTATCGGTAACGGCTATGTCTATGCGAGCGCGCATATCAGTGATGACGCAGCGGCGGGTGTACTGCTGGACAATCTCGACGGGGCGCCGCTTGCCGACCCGCGTTTCCTGCGCTTTACCACCGGACGGCGCAAAAAATTCTGGCATAAAAACTGTGTAGCTATTGGCCTGAGCAGTGGCTTTATCGAGCCGCTCGAATCGACCAGCATCCATTTGATGCAATCCTCCATCACCCGGCTTCTCGCCCTGTTTCCGGACCGGGATTTCGACCCGCTGGCCGCACAGGAATTCAACCGGATCACAACAGCCGAATATGAAGCCACCCGGGATTTTATCATATTGCATTATAAGGAAAATAACCGGCCAGAGGATTTATGGCGTTATTGCGCCGCCATGGAAATCCCGCAAAATCTGCGCTACAAGATCGATCATTTCCGCCGGGGCGGGCGCATTGTCGCCAGTGATTTCGAGCTGTTCCGCAACCCGAGCTGGCTTGCGGTGATGATTGGCCAGAATGTGACGCCGGAGCATTACGCCCCGCTCACTGACCTGCGCGATATTGACGGCGAAAAACTGTTAAGCGGCCTGAGACGGGTTATGGAGCAGGCCGCAGGCGCCATGCCGGACCATATGGACTATATCAACCGCTATTGCCCTGCCAAAGACGACCCGGGGGCCGAACAATGACCGGCAATAAAGTCGCGGTGCAGGGGCAGGGTCGATAATGCACGGTCCTGAATTATGCGGATATTTTCCAGATATTCCTCCATATTATCAGACTTCACCTGATGAGTCAGGGCATGATAGCTGTGCGGCATTAGTCCCTGTCCAACCATAACCTGCAACCATGAATTTTCCGCAAAAAGCTCCATGGTATCCCAGAATATGCGTCCATTGGAACGGAACAGGGCCATTTTCTGTTTTAAAGATTCCGGCACCTCCATTTGTCCACAATCGCGCCAGAAATCCGTGTCCGTGCGTTGTGTCAGATGATAATGCAAAATGATGAAATCCCGGATGCCTTCAAATTCATAAATAGCCTGACGATTATATTCATCCACATCGGCCTGGGAACATTTCTTGTCCGGGAAAAGTTTGACCAGACGGGTAATACCGGCCTGAAACAGATGAATACTGGTCGATTCAAGCGGCTCCATAAAACCGCTGGCCAACCCCAGAACAATACAATTTTTATGCCAGAATTTCTTGCGCCGCCCGGTGGTAAAACGCAGAAATCTGGGGTCTGCCAAAGGAGGCCCGTCCAGATTTTGCAACAACATGTCTGCTGCTTCGTCGTCACTGATATAGTCGCTACAATAAACATGGCCATTACCGGTGCGATGCTGCAGGGGTATCCGCCATTGCCAGCCCGCAGTAAGTGCGGTTGATACAGTATAGGGTTTCAGGGGACCGGCAGACTCACACGGCACCGCAATCGCCCGGTTGCAGGGCAGCCAGTGGCTCCAGTCCTCATAACCGGTTTTGAGCGCCCCCTCAATCAACACCCCTTTAAATCCTGAACAATCGAGAAAAAGATCTCCCGGAATTTCTGCGCTATTCTCCAGAAGAAGATGGTCTATAAATCCGTCTTCCCCGCGCAGGATTACATCAACAACCTTGCCTTCAATTCTTTTCACCCCCAGTTTTTCACTATAGTCCCGCAGATACCGGGCATATAGCGTTGCATCAAAATGAAACGCATATGTCAGGCCGTCAAGGGGACTATTTTTGATCTTTAACATACGGGCAAATTTATTGGCATAGGCCGCTTTGTGATTGAATGAATAATCCCATAAGCTGTCTTTTCCACCTTCTTTCAGACTTCGCAACCAGTAATGATGAAACGGGATTGCCCCAAGGTCCCGTCCTACCCGGCCAAAAGTATGCATGTAGCTGTCCCCCTTGCGCCCCCAGTTATCAAACTGAATGCCCAGCTTGAAAGTTCCCATGGTTTTACGCAGGAAATCATCCTCATCAAGGCCGAGGTGATTGTTGAACAGCTGTATTGGCGGAATGGTTGCCTCCCCGACACCGATCGTGCCAATATCATCAGATTCAACAAGTGTGATGTCAAGGCTCCGCCCGGCTGTTTTTGCCAACATTGCTGCCGCCATCCATCCGGCAGTGCCGCCGCCAACTATAACGACCTTCTGTATGGCATTTTTCTGCATTATATTCTTCCTTGCTAAGTCTTGATATTCATAATGTATAAAATAAACAGGCCCCTGTCGACATTACATCAGCAGGGGCCTGTTTCAAAATTCCATCAGATATGGTTACATCCGGTAAAATAATCCAAACAGAAATGTGCGACCATAGGTCTGGAAATCGCGAATCTGGCGTTTATCCCCATTCTGGAATGTGGAAAAAGTCTGATTTGTCAGGTTATTGACCTGGAAACGGGCGGACAGTCCCTCAAAGCCGACCTCGGAGAAATCATAAGCAACCTGGGCATCAAACACCGTTTCACTTTTGATAAATACCGTGGTCCGATTAAGACTGAGACCGGAGACCTGACCCACGAAGTCGGACCGGTAACGACCGCTAATCCGGGCTTCAAAGCCATGGTTTTCATAATACAGCGTTGCATTGACCACTGTTTTTGACAAACCGGGCAGCTTGATGGGCTTGCTGTCAGGAAATTCCTTCACAGAGCTGTCGGTAAAGGAGGCACTGAATAAAGCCCCAAACCCGTCCAGTTCTTCAGCTATCAGCTTGCCGGGAATAGAGGCCGACAATTCAACGCCATAGATCTTGCCACCATTACCATTCTGCGGTGTTGAGACCAGCCCCTTGGTAATGACCGGTGTTACACCCCCCGTTGGAAAGCCGGTAAAATCAAAAATTTCACTGCTGTCAAATATATAGTTTTCCAGATGCTTGTAGAAACCGGCAACTGCCACATATCCGCCTTCGCCAAAATATTTTTCAAGGCTCAAGTCAAACTGGTCCGCCATCCATGGGCGCAATTTTGGATTGCCACCGCCGCCGCCCCATGGGGAATTAAGTTCCGGCGTTGCGTTGGTTGTATTATTCACAGGATTAAAATTAAACGATTTATTGGCGTTCATTTTATCCATGCGGGCGCGGGCCAGAGTACGGGAAGCCCCGAAACGAATGAAAGTATCATCCTCCACCTCAAGCTTTAAATTCAGGCTTGGCAGAATTTCCGTATATTTATCCCCGCCGGTAATCGGTATGGTGAAAATACCATTAGGGCCGTTGCTTGCCGCCGTCCCTATAGAACTCTGATTGGTCTGAACAACCTGAACCCCGACATTTCCTGTCAACGGCATCGCGCTGACTTCGGTATCAATATTGGCCATAACATAGCCGGTAAGTACCTTTTCTGTTACATTCCAGCTATTGACCGAACGGCTGATATCATTGCTGCTGGCATTTGTTTCGGTGTAATTACCGTCATTATAGAAGGCCAGGGAATCATAACTGAGAATATTGCCGATCCCGATGAAATCCAGTGATGTTGGTTTGAGAAGATATTTATTGGGGACTGCCTGAATATCAGGGTAAGTCTTCAAGGTCAGGAACAAGCCGACATCCTTAAGGGATTTTTTACGTCTGCTGTAATACACACCCGCTTTGATACTGCTGACCGGGCTGTCCTCAAGTTGACGTTCCACACTCATGCGCATGGTATAAAGTTCATCATCTACCGTCGGTTTGTTGATAAATCCGTCCTGACTGTCCCAGGAACCGGTTTTCAGCGGGTCACCCCAGTTTTGCGGGCCGCCGAGTTTGAATAATGTCGGATCGGCATAATTAAGGTCATGGGTGAATATTGCCCCGCCATCCGGTGTCATGGTAAAGCCGATATTGTCTTGTGCGCCGTTACCACCGCCACGGCCTGTGCCACTGTAGCTTTCCATGGCAATATCGGTCCTGGTGACTTTGGAATAGCTGAGGTCAGTTTCCACGGACCAGTTGTCATCCACCTGATATTGCGTATTCCAGCCCAGTGACCATGTCTTGCTGTCCCGAACAAAAACATCATTGCGCAGCACACCCTTGACGCCGTTGAACTGCCCCTTGGTAATCAAACCATTTTTTACTGTAAAGCCATCCTGCAGCTGGGCCCCGGACCATTTAAGCGGGAACTCAACCCCGCGCAGCCGCTGATCATCCTTGAATTTTGAGTAATATATATCAAGGGTAGTATGGAAAGTATCATCGGGCTGATATTCAAGAACCCCCATGAGACCGTCACGTGTCAGTTTATTGGATTTCACAAATGGTTTGGCCCCGCCGATTACCAGGGTTTTAGTAGGGACGGAATTACCGGCAGCATCGGTAAATGAATTATTGCCCAATTCAGGAAATCCCCATGAATTCCAGCGTTTTTCCTGGGTCGGTGATGTCATGCGGGCATATCCGAATGCGACACCGACGGTGTCATCGGCAAACTGGTCAATATAGGAGAAGCTTCCCCGGTATCCTGTGGCCGTTGTCCCGGAATTCAATGCCCCGAGGTCGTTATATTCCCCGCGAATACCAATGGCAATCGCCTGCTTGCCATAAGCCAGCGGACGAACGGTCTGCATGTCAATCGTCCCGCCGATTGCCTGCGCCATCAGGGAGGCATCCGGCGTTTTATAAACGGTAACACCGCTCATCAATTCTGACGGATACTGGTCAAATTCCACCCCGCGATTATTACCGGAGGTGACCTGTTCGCGGCCATTGAGAAGTGCTGTTGTAAAGTCAGGAGACAAACCACGGATACTGATAAGCTGTGCCCGGCCATCAAGACGCTGGGCGGCAAGACCCGGCAGGCGGGCGATGGAATCAGCGATACTGACGTCCGGCAATTTACCGATATCTTCGGCAGACACCGCCTCGACAATTGATGAATTATTGCTCTTCTTGGCAATGGAACTCATGATACTGCCCCGGATGCCGGTGACAATGACTTCTTCCAGTACCTGTTCCTGATCAACCTTTTTCTTGTCAGTCTTCTTCTGTTCGACTTTCTTGCCTTTATCCTGCGTCTTGTCCTTCGCATAACCCATTGACGGGTTTGTCGCCGCAATCACGGCCATGGAAATCAGCGTTGAATATAGAATTTTTGTGGTATGTTTGCGTATGTTCTGGCCAGTGGTACAAGGTTTAAACGTCATTTTCGCTCCCTACTTCCCTTTTAATAATACAGTGTAAATTGATTTGAAAGTTTATTTCACCGCCATCCTATCCATCATTTGCAATATAAGGCAAATCGCTACATACGTATTCATCATCAAAGCATATAAACATACGTATTCAAAAAAATTGCAAATGGCCCTATAATAAAATTCATAAAAGTTTAAGACATAAAATTTCTATATGATTCAACAAGTTAAATTTTTATTCCTCGGAAATACAATATTTTGCAAAGAAAATGATCAGCTTTTCCCCGTGGTTTGAATACGTATGTAAGGATTTGCAACAGCTCCTCCGACCCGCGTAGTTTCAGAGAAAGTATCAATAACTTTAAGAATTAAATACAGGGCCGTCGATAAATCCGGATAACGGCAGTCGATGAAATAATAAAAAGAAGCTGGTTATATATGAATAAATTATTCTGGTGGGAAGGCGCCGTAATCTATCAGATCTACCCTCGCAGTCTCATGGACAGCAACGGGGATGGTATCGGGGATATTCCCGGCATTATCAGCAAGCTCGACTATATTCAGAGCCTGGGGGTGGACGCCATCTGGATTTCGCCATTTTTCAAATCGCCGATGAAGGATTTCGGCTATGATATTGCCGATTACCGGGATGTTGACCCGTTATTTGGAACCTTGAATGATTTTGATGAGTTGATAAGACAGGCCCATAACCGCAATCTGAAGGTGGTTATTGACCAGGTATTAAGCCATACATCCGATCAGCATGACTGGTTTCAGCAAAGCCGGAAAAATCGGGATAATGACAAGGCCGACTGGTATGTCTGGGCCGATGCCCGGGATGATGGCGGCGCCCCGAATAACTGGCTGGCGATCTTTGGCGGCTCGGCATGGCAGTGGGACGCCACCCGTCAGCAATATTATCTTCATAACTTTCTCGCCAACCAGCCCGACCTGAATTACCACTGTGCCGAATTACGACAGCAAATACTGCAGGAAGTGGAATTCTGGCTCAAGCGCGGGGTTGATGGCTTCCGCCTTGATGCGATTAATTTCTGCTATCACGACAAGCTGTTGCGTGACAACCCGGCCAAACCGGTCAAGGAACGTCGGGGCCGGGGATTCAGCACCGACAACCCCTATGCCGCCCAATATCACATCCATGATAATAACCAGCCGGAAACCCTGACATTTCTCGAAGACCTGCGCGCCCTGCTCGACCGTTATCCGGGGGTGATGTCGATGGGGGAAATCAATACCGAGAATTCACTGAAAACCATCGCGGAATATACCGCTGGACATAAACGCCTTCATATGGGCTACAGTTTTGAATTGCTGGTCGATGAATTTTCCGCCAGCCATATCCGCCAGACTGTTGAACAGCAGATGGCGCATCTCAACGGCAGCGGCACCCCCTGCTGGGCGATCAGCAACCATGATGTTACCCGGGTATTGAGCCGCTGGGGCGGCGATAACCCTGATCCGCGCATGGCAAAGATGCTGACGGCCCTGCTCTGTTCCCTGCCCGGGACAATCTGCAGCTATCAGGGCGAAGAGCTTGGCCTGACCGAGGCGGATATTCCCGAGAACCGGTTGCAGGACCCGTTCGGCATAGAATTCTGGCCCAATTTCAAGGGCCGCGACGGCTGCCGCACGCCGATGCCGTGGCGGGACGACAGGGCGGCAGCTGGCTTTACCGGGGGCGAACCATGGCTGCCGGTGCCTGCGGATCACCTCGCACGCGCCGTGAACCGGCAGGAAAAGGACCCTGATTCTGTCCTGAATGCCTTCAAAAATTTCCTGAAATGGCGCAAAAAACACAATGCCCTGATAAAGGGCAGCATCCAGTTTGTTGATGTGCCCGAAGATACCCTCGCCTTCATCCGGCGAGACAAGACCCAGGCGATCTACGCCTGCTTTAACCTGTCGGCACAGGAAAAAATCCTTGAAGCGGCTAGAATTACCCTCGCCCCTTACGGCACATATTTTTGTGAAATAGAGTAACGGCGGGTTATTCCATCAACCCCATCACCAGGATAACCAGCAGCAACGGCGGCACCACATAGCAGACAATGATCCGCCAGAACAGATAGAATATCCCGTCACCAACCCCGATTGCCGCAAGCTTGATATATTTTGGCACCCTCCAGCCTATAAAGATCGAGGTCGCCAACGCCCCGACCAGTAACAGGATATTGGCCGCAAGGAAATCAAATGTCTCGAATATCGTCTTGCCCGCGAAGGCCGGGATAAAATCCAGCGGATAGAAATCCGACCATTTATTAAAAGACAATATACTGAGAAAGCCGACCAGCCACGCCGCACTACCGGCAATCAGGCTGCCTTTCTTGCGGGCAATTCCCTTATGCTCGTCCGCCCAGGCGATCACCGATTCAATGCCGCCGATGCAGGATGTCAGCGCCGCCGCAATCAGCAGAAAAAAGAATATCGCGCCAAAAATCTGCCCGCCCGGCATCTGACCGAACGCCACCGGCAGGGTCTGAAAAATAAGCCCCGGCCCCTCGGAAGGCTCCAGCCCATAGGCAAAAACCAGCGGGAAAATGGCAAATCCGGCCAGCAGGGCCACCGCCGTATCAGCGAGGATGATAATCGCCGCCGATTTTGGAATGGATACCTCTTCCCCCAGATAACTGCCGAAGGTAATCAGCGAGGCCATGCCGACCCCGATCGAAAAAAATGCCTGGCCGATGGCGACCATAACCGTATGGACCGTTACCTTGCTGAAATCAGGCAGCAGCAGGAATTGCACGGTTTTTGCCATATCCCCGGCGAAAAAAGCATAGATCACCATCACCAGTAAACAGATAAACAGCGCCGGCATCAGGAAATTCACTGCCTTTTCAATTCCGGCCTGCACCCCGCGCCGCAGGATCACCACCACCAGAATATTAACCAGCGTATTCCAGAATAACAGCCGCAGCGGACTGCCGGTAAGGGCGGCAAAAATCCTGCCGGACTGTTCCCCGGTAACATCGGCGAAGCGCCCGGTGATCGCCAGGAAAAAATAATCGAATGTCCAGCCGGCAATGACCGTGTAATAGCTCATAATGAAGAAAATCCCCACGACCGCCAGCCCGCCGACCAGCCGCCAGCGCGAGCTTGCGCCGGATTCTGCGGCAACTTTCAGCATACTGCCGACCGGACTGCCCCGGCCCCGGCGCCCGATGGCAAGTTCACTGACCAGAAGCGGCAGGGCGATCACCAGCGCACAAACCAGATAGACAAATAAAAACGCCGCGCCGCCATTTTCCCCCATAACATAGGGAAAGCGCCAGACATTACCCAGCCCGACTGCAAAGCCGATCGCCGCCATGAGGAACCCCGCTCTCGACGACCATTGTTCCGTCTGTCTGCCACCCGCCATGTCCCGTTCTCCCTGATTTGGTGCTATCTGAAAACCACCGTCCGCTGTCCACTGAGCAATACTCTGTGTTCCGCATGCCAGCGCACCGCCCGGCTGAGCGCCCTTGATTCGGTATCCCGGCCTATATTGACCAGTTCCCCGGGCGATACGGAATGATCCACCCGCTCAACAACCTGCTCTATTATCGGCCCTTCGTCAAGATTTGCCGTGACATAATGGGCGGTCGCCCCGATCATTTTCACCCCCCTGTCAAAGGCCTGACTGTAGGGTTTC
>JALUWZ010000041.1 GCA_027019205.1 Emcibacter sp. | reverse complement strand
GTCATCCTTTCTGGCGGTCAGTTTCTTTCCCATGGAGATGACAGGCTTTTTATTTCCCTTGGGTTTCGGGGTCGGCATGTCGTAATCCATGGCATCATCAGTGACCGGGGGGACAACGGGGGGGACGACCGGGGCTGCGGCGGGCTGTGACGGTTTGGCGGTGGGGGAATTCTTTGTTTCTTCCGGATTCCCAGGCTTTTCCGGCTTTTCAGATTTTGGGGTGGCGTCTGCTTTTGCCGTCTTGTCTACTCTGGCCCCCAATGTCCGGGCCAGCAGCTTGAATTCTGATTTCAGGGTTTCATTAAGCTGATTCTGGCCCTTTATGGTTTCCTCGGTCAGATATTTGAACTGAACATCAATATTGCGCAGATGTTTGATCTGTATCTTGTCCTGTTCACCGGAAATCTGGCTGGCGAATAGTTCGAGCATCTGTTTCAGGACAGCGCGCATTTCTGTCTGGCTGTCGGACAGGGTGGACAGCTGTTCCGAAAGGCTGAGCATGGCGGTATTGACGTCGCCGCGTCTTTCTTCGCTGCGGGCAATGACATTATGCAGATTCTCCAGACTGTCGGCGGATTGTTCCAGCAGGGCACTGACATAGGCCGGAACGCTGGCCTCGTCCCCGTCACCAAGGGCATCCCCGGACCCCAGAGACAGGCTGCTGCCGCGTGATAATTTGGTAATCCCTGACAGCCAGTCTTCGAGGTCGTTGAAAAAACGCCCCTGGGCCTGCCCGGCCTGAAGGTCAAGAAAGCCCAGAACGACCGACCCCGCCAACCCAAACAGCGATGAACTGAACGCGGTGCCCATGCCGCCCAGCGGGGCCGCAAGGCCTTCTTTCAAATCATCAAACATGATGGAAATATCACCGGAGCCGACATTCAGATTGTTAATGGTATCCTTGATCGAACCAATGGTACCGAGCAGTCCCCAGAATGTGCCGAGCAGCCCGAGAAAAATCAGCAGGCCGATGAAATAGCGGGTGATTTCCCGACCTTCATCCATGCGGGCGGCAATGCCGTCGAGAATGGTACGCATCGACAGGGCAGACAGGGAAAGTTTACGGTCATTGCTCCCCATCATGGCGGCCATCGGGGCAATAATGCTCGGGGCATCCCCGGGAATTTCGGACGTCTCACTCTGTCTGAATTTTTCAATCCAGTTAACCGCAGGATTTAGCATGGTGACCTGACGGATGGACAGGATAATGCCCAGAAGCAGCACCGAAGCAATCAATCCGTTCAGGCCGGGATTGGTGGCAAAGGCCCCCTGTAGCCGGGGATAGAGAAACACGCACAGGATAATGACTGGTATGAGAAAAAGGGTAATTCTCGTCAGATATTTCTGAGGTCGGGTCATGCCGCATAGTTCCTTGATATTATTTCTTCCCTGAAATCCGGTAAATACTATCAGGGCAGTCATCAAGAGTCTAAGATTTAGTTAGGCAATATTAAGGCACTACCCGGTGCGGACCTCGTTCAGAAAATCATCGACAGCAGTTTTCAGGGTGGCGGCCTGGCTTGACAGCTCGTTGGAGGCGCCAAGAACATCGGCGGCGGCATTGCCGGTTTCTTCGGCCAGATGGCTGACATTGGTAACATTGTCGCCTGCGGTCTCCGCCCCGGTCGCTGCTTCAAGTGAATTGCGGCTGATTTCGTCCATGGCGATGGCCTGCTGTTCCATCGAGGTGGCTATGGAGGAGGATATCTGATCCAGTTCATTGATGGTAACGGAAATTTCCTGCACGGCGGACACCGTATCATTGGTCGTTTCCTGCATATTGGTGATCTGTTTGCGGATTTCATCGGTGGCGGACGCCGTCTGGCTGGCAAGGCTCTTGACCTCGCTGGCGACCACGGCAAAGCCTTTGCCGGCCTCTCCGGCCCGGGCGGCTTCTATTGTGGCGTTGAGGGCAAGCAGATTGGTCTGTTCGGCAATATCGTTGATCAATTCGATAATTTCGTTGATTTTTTCCGAACTGCTGACCATCTGGGTCACCCGGCCCGAGGCATTATCGACCGAGGCAAGGGCATTGCGCGAGGCTTCGGAGGAATGGCTGATCTGGTTGGCAATTTCCTTGACGGACGCGGTCATTTCCTCGGAGGCGCTGGCGACCAGCTGGACATTTTCCCCGGCCTGTGTGGTCGCAGAGGCGGCGGATACAGATTCCTGCTTCATATTGGTCGCGGCGGCATTCATTGATTCCGAGGTGGCGTTCAGTTGGGTTGCGGCGCTGGCAACCGCCTGCAGAACCCCGCCGATCTGGCTTTCAAACCGCCGGGCCATTTCCAGACGGTCGGCGCGGGCCTTTTCCTCGGCTTCCTGTTTAAGCCGCTGTTCGTCTTCGCGCTGCTGCTGCTCGGCGGCAAGTCTCTCCTCCTGACGCTGCTGCTGTCGTGCCGCCTGGGCAAGTCGTTCCTGTTCCGCTTCCTCTTCAAGCTGTTTGTTTCTGCGATATCCTTCCTGAAATATTTTCAGATTGTCGGACATCACGCCGATTTCATCGCGCCGGTCCATGTCCGGCAAATCTATAGCATCATCACCCTGAGCCAGTTTCAGCATAAGGCCGTTAAGCCGGGTAAGGGGCGCGGCAACAATTCTCTGGATTAAAAAGACCAGTAATGTACAGACGACAAGAATGGTCAGGCCGCCGGCTATTGTCAGATGAACCAGAAAATCAAGCGACTGATGTATCAGGGATATGGATTGTGACAAGGATTTATTTTCCTTGTCCACCTGTTCGTCCGTCAGCCGTATCATTTCGGTGACATCTGTCGTAACCTGTTCCGCCGCCCGGTCGAAATCACTCATCATTTTATTGCCGCCGGACGGGCCAAGGTCAACGTAACGCCGGGCCATTTTCTTGCCGGTTTCGTAATAGGCCGGGAAATTTGCTGATATGCTGTTCAGAATCCGGGTCAGGTCGCCCATATTCATTTTCCGGCTGAGGCCGAGGGCCGTGGCCATATCCATATTGAATTTCCGGGCAAACTCCTCTGCCTTGTCAAAACCGTCATTCAGGCCGTCCTGCCCCCGGGTGGCGGATATATCGGTCAGCCATTGCTGAACCTGGACAACATCGAAATTAATGTCTTTCACTGCTCTTAACAGGGTGATGGTATTGTCAATATGGTGTTTATTACGCGACAGGTCCCGGGCAATAGTATCTTTCTGCCCCTCGGTATTAATGATTATGACCGATGACATAACTATGACGATAAGGCCGATTGCCGCCCCGAATACGATCATCTTTGTTTTCAGATTAATATTATGCAGGAAGGACACTTTCTAACTCCTTTGACAACTATGATATAAGCCATTTGTACTATGTTGGTATTTTTCTAATCGTTACGTCAAATGTTTGTATAAAAGGTTAATTTTTTGTCCTGTCGGGCGGTTTTTTAGTTTATTTCTTAAGTTTCAGATGGGCAGAGTCAGAAACTGGCACCAATTTCAAATCTCAGACCGGCGACCAGGGCATTGCGCAGGCCCC
>JALUWZ010000040.1 GCA_027019205.1 Emcibacter sp. | reverse complement strand
GAATTCCAGCCCCCGGGCGAGATAGATCACATCCCGCGCCTTGGCCACCTCGTCGGCAAGCTCTTTTATCGCCCCTTCATGGTTGAGGACATCGGCCATGCGCGCCGGGGCCTCGGTCAGGGCAACGCACAGCCGCGCCTCCTCGGCCTCGTCAATTCTGCCCCGGGCGCTGGCAATGGCAATCGCCAGGCAGGCCAGCACCGCCAGCTGGCAGGTAAAGGCCTTGGTCGAGGCCACCCCGACTTCCGGTCCGGCATGGGTATGCAGGACAATATCGGATTCGCGCTCCATCGAGCTTTGCGGCACATTAAGGATCGACAGGATATGCTGCCCCTGTGATCTGGCATATTTCAGCGCCGCCAGAGTGTCCGCCGTTTCGCCGGACTGGGAAATAAAAATTGCGAGGCCACCTTCGGGCATGACCGCCTCCCGATAACGGAATTCCGAGGCGACATCGACCTCGACATTAACCCTTGCCATCTGCTCCAGCCAGTATTTGGCCACCTGCCCGGCGTAAAAGGATGTCCCGCAGGCAATAATCGTCACCCGCCCGACAGAGGACAGGTCAAACGGCATATCCGGCAAGGTGACATGACCCTGTATCGGATCAATCATCGTGCCGAGGGTCTGGCCAACCACGGTTGGCTGCTCATAAATCTCCTTCATCATGAAATGACGGTAATTGCCCTTGTCAATCATGCCTCCCGCTGCGGAAACGATGTGAATTTCGCGAAATACTTCCCGGTCCTCATGATCAAAAACACGGGCAGCCTCACGGCTCAGCTCAACCCGGTCGCCTTCTTCAAGATAGGTAATTCTGTTGCTATATTGCGACAGGGCAATGGCATCGGAGCCTAAATACATTTCACCGTCACCGTAACCCATAACCAGCGGACTGCCCTTGCGTGCGCCGATCAGAAGGTCAGTTTCCCCCTCAAAAATAATCGCCAGGGCAAAAGCCCCCTTGAGCTGGCCGATCGCCGCAGCGGCGGCCTGCCCCGGGGCATGGCCCTGATCAATATAATCGGTAATCAGATGGACAATGACCTCGGTATCGGTATCGGTTTCCAGAATATGCCCCTTGCTGCCCAGTTCCTCCCGCAATTCGCGAAAATTCTCGATAATGCCGTTATGGACCACTGCTACTTTTTCAGTTTTATGGGGATGGGCATTTTCCACTGTCGGCGCCCCGTGGGTCGCCCAGCGCGTATGACCAATGCCGATTTCTCCGGGCAGGGCATTTTTCTGTAACACAGTTTCCAGATTAACCAGCTTGCCCTCTGCCCGGCGGCGATCAATCCGGCCCCCGTCAAAGACCGTGGCAATCCCGGCGGAATCATAGCCGCGATATTCAAGACTTTTCAGACCGTTTAATATCCGCGAGGTCACTTGCTGCTTGCCAATTATGCCGATAATACCGCACATATCACTTGCCCTTTTTATTTTCCTGCTTTTGGCGGAACGCTGCCGCCCAGCCGTCAATTTCCCGGGTTCCGGCCCGGGTCAGGGCCAGCGCATCGGCGGAAACCTCGCGGGTGATCACGCTGCCCGCCCCGACAATCGCCCCGGCGCCGATTTTAACCGGGGCCACCAACGCCGTGTTGGAGCCAATGAAAGCCCCCTTGCCAATCTCGGTCAATGCCTTGTTAAACCCGTCATAATTACAGGTAATGGTCCCGGCACCGATATTGGCCCCGGCGCCGATAATACTGTCGCCGATATAGCTCAGATGGCTGATCTTGGCCCCCGGCTCGACAACGGATTTTTTCACTTCGACAAAATTGCCGATCTTGGCCCCGGCCCCTATATCGGCCTTTGGCCTGAGCCGTGCATAGGGGCCGACCGTGGCCCCCGACCGAATAGTTGCCCCTTCAAAATGGCAGAATCCCTTGATGGTGACATTATTTTCAACCACAACTCCGGGGCCAAAAAATACATTGGGTTCAATGGTCACATCTGCACCAATCTCCGTATCATAGCTGAAATATACCGAAGCGGGATCAATAAGGGTTACCCCGCCCTCCATAAATTGCTGACGTTTAACGGCCTGAAAAACAGCCTCGGCCTCGGCCAGTTCGCGGCGGGAATTTATGCCGACCACTTCTGTCTCCCCGGCCACGGATACCGCGCAGTCAAGGCCCTGCATACGTGCGATAGAGACAATATCGGTCAGGTAAAACTCGCCCGCCGCATTATCGTCCCGAAGCCCGTCGAGCAGGTCAAACATGACCGCACCGTCAAGCGCCATAATGCCGGAATTACACAATGTTATTTCACGCTGTTCCGGGGTGGCGTCCTTATGTTCGACTATTGCCATGAGCGCCCCGCTCTCATCAACCACCAGCCGCCCGTAGGCCTTGCTGTCCTTTGGCTCAAACCCGAGGACGACGACTGCGGGGTTGTTGCTGCTGTGGCGCACCTCAAGCAACCCCTGAAGTGTCGCAGCAGACAACAGGGGCACATCGCCGTAAAGCACCAGCACATCACCGGAAAAACCACCAAGTTTATCACGGGTCACCTGTACCGCATGCCCGGTGCCGAGCTGCGGGTCCTGCACAATAATTTCCGCCTGGTCACCGACAGAGTCCTCAACCTGTTCCTTATCCGCGCCGACCACAATAATCTTGCGCGCCGGGGACAGGGTGGACAGCGTATCCAGCAAATGATGCAGCATCGGATGGCCACCCAATGGATGCAATACCTTGTGCAGGGATGACTTCATCCGCGTTCCCTTGCCTGCGGCAAGAATAATGACCGCTAAATCAGAATGAGACATGATAATATTTTTCTTTTCCCGTAAAAAACTTGCTTTATAAGTCTAATAATCATTTTTTAATCAGCCTGCCACAAGAATACTAACAATATGACAACATAATCAAAATTGAGAGCATTTTATGTCCGAAAACCCCATCGCCGTAATTTTTGATCTCGACGGGACTCTGGTTGACAGCGCCCCGGACCTGACCGAGGCCCTCAATTATGTCCTGCGACGGGCCGGGCGACCCGGAATGACCATCCCCCGGGTTCGTCATCTGGTTGGCAACGGGGCCAGGGCAATGATCGCAAAAGGATTCTCGGAAAGCGGCACGACTCCTGACGACGAGGACATTGAGGATATTCTGCAGGATTATTTAAGCTATTATGAGGATAATATAGCGGATCAAAGCATCATTTTTCCCGGGGTCAAGAGCCTGCTCGGGGAACTGACCGGAAGGGGAATTCCCCTCGGGTTATGCACCAATAAATCTATCAGACTCGCCCGGAAACTGATGACGGAAATCGGACTGGCCGGGTATTTTCCGGTCATGACCGGCGGCGACAGTTTTGACTTTCAAAAGCCCGACCCGCGCCATTTGACCGAAACCCTCGCCCTGATGAACTGTCCGGCCAGCGGGGCGGTCATGGTCGGCGATACCGCCAATGACATCATCGCCGCCCGAAAGGCCGGAATGGCCTCTATTGCTGTATCGTTTGGCTATAGTGCAACGGCGGTTACAA
>JALUWZ010000039.1 GCA_027019205.1 Emcibacter sp. | reverse complement strand
AAGCTCAAGGGTAAGTTTTTTGCCCGACCCCGCCGTGGCCTCGCGAATATAACGCCCGACCCCGGTCGAGCCGGTAAAGGCGATCTTGGCTATATCCGGATGATTGACAATATGGGCGCCGGTCTCCCCGGCCCCGGTGACGATATTGACCACCCCGGGCGGCAATCCGGCCTCCGCGCACAGCTCGGCGAAATAGAGCGCGGTCAGGCTGGTATATTCCGCCGGTTTCAACACCACGCAATTCCCGGCGGCAATCGCCGGGGCGATTTTCCACGCCAGCATCAGCAGCGGGAAATTCCACGGAATGACCTGCCCGACCACGCCGAGCGGCTGCTGATCAGGCAGTTCCTGATCCATGATCTGCGCCCAACCCGCGTGATGATAGAAGTGGCGCGCCACCAGCGGAATATCAATATCCCGGCTTTCGCGGATCGGCTTGCCATTATCAAGGGTTTCCAGCACCGACAGAAAGCGCGAGGTTTTCTGCACCAGCCGGGCCAGCGCATAGAGATATTTTGCCCGCGCATGACCGGCCAGTCCCGACCATGCCGGAAAGGCTTTGGCCGCCGCCTTTACCGCCCGGTCCACATCTTCCTTGCCGGCAATAGAAAATTTTGCCAGAAATTTACCGGTGGCCGGATTATGGCTGTCGATGAAAGCCGTGGGCGACTTTGCCTTGACCCATTTGCCACCGATAAAAAGCCGAAAACCCTTGTCATGGCGCCTCAGCCAGTCATGAACATAGTCTGATTGTTCCATAGCGGGACCGTAACACATTGTTTCAAATATTTGTGGAATGTTCATAACTGGATACCCTAACCTGACGGATGGCGGTTTGCCGCAGAATAGCGGCCTGTGACAAAATGTTCAAGCTGGCGTTCAATATCGCCGAGCAGGCTTGAGGCCCCGAAACGAAACAGGTCGGGGGTCAGCCAGTCGTCGCCCAGCTCCTCCTTGACCAGCATCAGATAGTGCAGGGCAAGCTTGGCCGAGCCAATGCCGCCCGCCGGTTTATAGCCAATCTTCTGACCGGTTTTCTCGTAAAAGGCCCGGATCATCCGAATCATCACCAGGCTGACCGGCAGGGTGGCGTTAACCGGTTCCATACCGGTCGAGGTCTTGATAAAATCCGCCCCCGCCATCATGCAGACCATCGATGCCTTGGCGACCTTGGTGATCGAGCCAAGCTGCCCGGTGGCAAGGATTGTTTTCATATGGGCCGCGCCGCAGGCCGCGCGAAAAGCCCGGACCTCGTCATAGAGCGCCTGCCAGTCAGCGGTCAGCACATATCTGCGGCTGATGACGATATCTATCTCGCGCGCCCCCGCCGCCACAGAAGCGCGGATTTCAGCGAGCCGTGTTTCGAGCGGCGCGAGGCCCGCCGGAAAGCCGGTCGATACTGCTGCCACCGGAATATCACTGCCTTTCAGCGCCGCGACTGCGGTTGCCACCATCTCATGATAGACGCAGACCGCCGCCGTGGTCAGCTGCCCCCCGGAAAAGCCTAATGCGTCAAGAATATCCGACCGGACCGGGTGACGCGCCTTGGCACACAGCCGCCGCACCCGCCCCTCGGTATCATCGCCGGATAAAGTGGTGAGGTCGATGCAGGATATGGCCTTGAGCAGCCATGCCGCCTGCCACTGTTTTTTTACCGTGCGCCGCCCCGCAAGCGACGAAATCCGCCGGTCCACCGCGCTTTTGTTGATTTTAATCCCGTTCACCCAGTCTGCATGAAAATCGCAGCCTTCGGCACGGGGAAAACTGTTGGTCAATATCTGTTTCTGCTGTGTCACAATCGTCAGGCTTTCCCTATAAAAATGATGTGCCGCTTGCCATCGGCTCAAGGCCGAGACGGGGGGCGAGGCTCGCGGCAATATCGGCAAATGTCGCCCTTTTGCCGATGGACCCCGGCGCAATCTTTGGCCCAAACGCCAGCACCGGGACAAATTCACGGGTATGGTCCGATCCGGGCCAGGTCGGGTCACAGCCATGATCGGCGGTAATGATCACCACATCATCGGGCCGCAGCGCCGCCCTGATCAACGGCAGCTGCCGGTCAAATTCCTCAAGTGCCGCCGCATAGCCTGCGACATCGCGCCGATGGCCGTAAAGCATGTCAAAATCGACGAAATTGGCAAATAATATTGCCCGGTCCGGCGAATTTTCTATCTGATCCATCAGAATCTCGAAAATCTGCTCATTGCCATGGGCCTTGTATTTTTGCGTGATCCCCTGATGGGCGAAAATATCGGCGATCTTGCCGATTGAGATCACCTCGCCACCACTGTCGGCCAAATGATCCAGCAGCGTCGGCGCCGGGGGCAGGACCGACAGGTCCCGCCGGTTGCCGGTGCGGATAAACTCCCCCGGCTTTTCCCCGACAAAGGGCCGGGCAATCACCCGGCCAATATTATAGTCATCCACCAGCTTGCGTGCCACGTTGCAGACCTCATACAGGCGCTCAAGGCCGAAATGCTGCTCATGGGCGGCAATCTGGAACACCGAATCGCTTGAGGTATAGACAATCGGCTTGCCTGTTTTGATATGCTCCGCCCCCAGACGGTCGATAATCACCGTTCCCGAGGCATGGCAGTTGCCCAGCACCCCCGGCAGGTCACATTGCCGGACCAGATCATCTATCAGCTTTTCCGGGAAGCTCGGGCTTTCGAGAGAGAAATATCCCCAGTCGAAAGTGACCGGCACTCCGGCCATTTCCCAATGGCCGCTCGGGGTGTCCTTGCCCTTGCTTTTTTCGGCGGCATAGCCGTATTTTCCGGTAATTTTTGCGGCTTTGTCAACCGCTATCTCATGGCCTGCTGCGGCCTCGCCAGCCAGACCGAGGCCGAGTTCCATCAGATTGGGAATAGTGAGCGGCCCGGATCTGCCGCCCGGCATATCCGCCCGGCCCGCCGCAGATTCGGCGGCAATATGGCCAAAGGTATTGGCCCCCTGATCGCCAAACAGGGCCGCGTCATCAGTCTCGCCGACGCCAAAAGAATCCAGTACAATAATTATCGCCCGCAAATTTTTTCTCCTGCTATGGTCCAAGATTGTCTGAACAGCCATCCGGTGTAATACGCTTGCGAACTACTGCCGGAATGTCCTGCGGGGCCTCATCGGATAAGTGATAGCTATTCTGTATGTCTGCAACAATCCCTGCGGCATCATCGTCGGTCCGGGCATGAATTATGGCGATGGGCCGCTCACTGTCAACATATTCGCCGAGCCGCGCAACATCGGTAAAGCCGACGGCCATATCCAGAGACTGCCCCGGCACCGCCCGGCCCCCGCCAAGCCGGATAATCATATTGCCCATGGCCCGGACGTCAATCGCGCTGATATACCCTGACGCGGGGGCAAACACCGGCCTGATAACCGGGGCCTGGGCCAGATAACGATCCGGACGCTCGACAAAATCCTTTGGCCCGCCGAGCGCCGCTATCATGGCGGCAAAGATTTCCAGCGCCCGGCCATTCTCCAGAACCGAGGTCAGCTTCCGTCCGGCTTCCGCATGGTCTGCGGCAAGCCCGGCCAGCAGCAGCATTTCCGTTGTCAGCGCCATCACAACCTCATGCAGCCGGGGGTCGCGGGTCCGGCCACTCAGATAATCCAGCACTTCGCGGACCTCCAGCGCATTGCCCGCAGACCGTCCCAGCACCTCATCCATCGAGGTCAGCACCGCACGGGTCGGCAAATGGCTTTCCTCTGCCGTCCTGAGGATAGAGCTTGCAAGGGTTTCCGCCTCCCCCTCCGTTGCCATAAAGGCCCCGACCCCGACCTTGATATCCATCACCAGCGCATCCAGACCGGCGGATATTTTCTTGGACAGGATAGAGGCGGTAATCAGCGGGACGGATTCCACCGTTGCCGTCACGTCACGCACACTGTAGATCACCCGGTCCACCGGCGCCAGTTCCGCCGTCTGGCCGATGATGGCACAGCCAATATCTCCGACCACCTGATATAATGTATCAAGATCAGGGGTCGCGTTATAGCCCGGAATGGCCTCCATCTTGTCCAGCGTGCCGCCGCTATGGCCAAGGCCACGACCGGAAATCATCGGTACGAAGCCGCCGCAGGCCGCAATCATCGGTGCCAGCATCAGGCTGACCTTGTCACCGACCCCGCCGGTGGAATGCTTGTCTACCACCGGTCCGCCGAGATCATGTTTCTGCCAGTCAATCCGCTGTCCGCTCCGGACCATGGCATCGGTCAGGTCGCTGATCTCGCGGGGGGTCATATTCTGAAAATACACTGCCATGCAAAAGGCCGAAACCTGTTCCCGGCTGACCGCGCCATCGCTCACCCCTTCAATCAGGGTGTCAATCTCCCGTCGCGATAATTTTTCGCCATCCCTTTTTCTGCGGATTATCTCTTTTACCAGCATTCCATATTCCCTGCCATATCCTTATTTCGCAGCATATCATATATTTTTACCAAACGGTAAAAAATATTAACCTTAACCACGATTTATTTCAAGGGCTGATTTATCTATATATCATATATAATTACATATATTCTGGCATGGATATCAACAGGAAATCATAAAAATTTCAGCAGGGACAGACCATTCAGCTGGCTGGTGATTTTGAAGGATGCCTCCAGCGCTGTCTTGTCATTATTGAGGCGGGTAATGGCCTCGGCGACATTGACGTCTTCTATATCAGAGATAAACACCTTGAGAAAGGCTTCCTGGCTCTGGTTCTGACTGATAAAGCTGTCGACATTATTCTGCCGGGTGCCGTTTCTGGCGACCAGCACCCGCATATTCTCAATCGCCTTGTCCATATTGGCCAGCTCCCCTTTGAGAAAGCTGATCTTGGTCGCATTCAGTTTGCCGGACAGCGGCCCGGATGACCCGGCGTTAAAATCTGCTATATTTTTGAAAACCTGAAATACCTCCTTACCCGCCTCATCGGCCAGAATCCCGTATTCCATCGTCGTATTCTGGCCAATTTTGGCCGACGGGCGGCGCTGGTCATTCTGAAACAGATCAGACACGGAGGTCGCCGCGACCAGATCGGAAATGCTTTTGCCGGTTACCGGTTTGACATCGGACCGGCTGCCGCTAAAGATATGAACGCCGCCGATGCTGGTATTGAGGGCGCTGACCATGGAAGTGAATGACTGCCCCAGCGTTTCGTTCAGGGTCAGGGTTTCCTCCTGGGAAATGGCATTGAGCAATGCGTCGCGGACATTTTCCGCATTTTTCACCATACTGCCGAGTTGAATATCATTGGTCCGCAGGAAGCGGTTGACGTGATTTGCCGCCCCGAGATAACCCCGGGTCTGGCTGATAACAGTTTTTGCCCCGAGCAATGTGGTAACCTCGCTGGCAAGGCCACGGTAATCCTTTTCCTTTTTCCCTGTGGTAATTTGTTCCTGATCATTAAATACCCGTGACTGACCATTCAGGAGACTGGCCAGCATGACCTGTTGATGTCCGAAACTTGATACCCGTGTCATATCTCTTTCCTGTCTTTCATTCTGTATATATTCCCGTTATCCCTCTGATTTAATCATATAATTCTCAGGATACTGTCGAACATCTCCTTGGCCGTATTCAACAGCCGGGCCGAGGCGGAATAGGCATTCTGGAAAATCACCATATTGGCCAGTTCCTCATCCAGATTGACCCCGGAAATATCCGAGGATTTCCGGTTCAGTTCATCGCTTAGCGCCTGATTATCCTTCATTTTACTCTCTGTCAGCGAGGCCCGTGACCCCAGATTGGCCATAAGATTGGCGCTATATTGCGACAGGGTTGCCGTTGCCGCACTCAACCCTCCGGCCCGGGCAAAAACATGGGTGGCATTTTCCAGACCCTTCAGGGCCAGCGCCCCGGTCTGATCACCGACACTCAGGGCGCTGCCCCCGACAACCGCCGTCTGGTCAAGCTGGGCCAGAGCCACCTGCCCCGGATTATCGTTAAACACTTTACGGACCTTGAAATTGACAGCCGCATCCATGCGAGGGGCCTGGCCGATGCCGAAAAAGCTCGAAATCGGCACATTGGTAGCCCCCCGTGATGTGCTGTCGGTCTTGACATGCAGGGCAATATCACCAACCCCGGCCACCGGTGTTGCCACCAGCTGCCCGGTCGATGAATAGGAGAAGGTGGCAAATGCACTGAGTGAGCTGCTGTTCAGGCTGGTCAATATGTCATTGAAAGTCGACCCGCCGATGGTCAGGCTGTACTGGCCTAACTTCACCCCGTTCGCATTATTGACTTCCAGCTCCACAATGCCACCCGCCGTAAAGCCATGATTCTCTGTGCCGGTGATCCCGGTATCAAAATGGGACGGTGCCTTGGCTTCCACGAGATTATTCAGACCGAAAAAATGGGAAAATCCCCGTCCCGCGCGGCTGCTTTCACTGCCGGCAACCTGTGAAACCGATACCCCGTTCGTGCCTGCGGCAGCGGTGAAGGACATGACCCCGTTATTCAGGGCCAATGTACCCGCCCCGCCAAGGCCGGTATTCACCGCAGTAATCACATCTCCTATGGTCGAACCAATGGCCCCGAAATCAATATTTACCTTTGCCACCAGATTACCACTGGCATCCGTTACGGCAAAGACCGACTTTCCGGTAAAATTATGTTTGTCGGTTGCCAGCAGACCGCTATTTATCCCGGTCAGGCTATTCGGGGCCGGCACCGCGACATTCAGATTATGAATCCGGTTCAGCTCGTCGGCCAGACCCGAGGCAAGGCTGCCGAGCTGCAGGGCGATTTCGGGCAGTTCCTTGTCTCTCAGGGTCAGCAGGCCCTTCAACTCGCCAGAGGTCAGTTCGCTGTCAAGCTCTGTATTGCTCGGGCGAATGACTCCGGTGACACTATCCACCGGATGGACGGTAATCCGGGGAAATGGCGTTGATGACGTCACAACCCCGGGCGGGGAATATTGCAGGATATTCCGGCCCGCTCCGACCAGCATAATTCCTGACGACGTGTTTACCTGAACCCCGTTATTGCCGGAGTCCACTATATTCAGATCAACAAGCTTGGACAATTCCGTAATTATCTGCGCCCGTTTTTCAAGCAGGGCACCCGGCTCGCCCCCGGTCAGTGTTTCCCGGCTTATCAGAGGATTAATATTTTCAATCTGCTTGGTCAGCACATTGATACGGCTCACTTTCTCTGATATCTGATTGCTGGCATCTGCCCGCATATTCTGAAGCTGGACGACAAGCCCTCCTATCTCCTCACCAAACTGGTTGATACTTGACAGGGTGCTTTCTTTCAAAATGCCCGACAGCGGATTAAGGGCCATTTCAGATATGGATGTAAATATATTGTCAATACGGCCTGACAGGGAGTTATTCTGGTCCGGCCGCCCGAGCAGCGACTGGATACGGCCCTGAAATTTGTTTTCCAGCGAGAAGCGGGCGGAATCCGCATTGGCGTCATAGACCGCCTTGACAAGAAATTTATCAACAATCCGCTCAATACCGGAAATCTTTACCCCGCCGGATTCAGTGCCATTGACAATAGATTCCTGACGAACAACCTGTCTGGCATAGCCGGGGGTGTTGATATTGGCAATATTATTGGATGTGGTACGCAGCGCTGCCTGATTGGTAAAAAGCCCGGTCAGGGAATTACTGATAATAGCATTAATCGACATGGTCTTCCTTTCTGCCCGTCAGGCGGTCCTTGATAAACCGGCCAACGGGACTTTTCCGCTAGGCAACGCTTGCCCTGAAGGGAAAAAATTCCCCCCCTCGACAGTGGTATTCCTTATATGTCTTGTCTGATTTCAACATTTTTATAATCTTCCAACATATTGAAAATAAAGGAAAACCATCCTGTTATTCTCATACTGATCCTGAAGTACCCGGCATATCCCTGCCCGGTCCCTGTAAATATATATGCAATGTTGGGGCCAACTCCGGCACCGTCAGGGATGAGGTCTATTCTGCCGACCTGCAATATTTACCCCGGAATGTCGGGAAATAATTACCCTGCGGCCCGGGGCAGATCCGGCCTGAAATATAAAAAAACTATATATTACAATATATTAGCAACGAAATATTAAAATGGCCCGATATTTGCTTTGATAATTACAGATTATTGTATTCACTGCCAAATATGGAAAATGATGACTATATCGTCCGAGCTATTGCCGACCATCGCCCCCGCCGCCGTTGCGGCTGGTCGCGGCACGGCTGTGGCCAGCGGGGATATACAGGCTGGACATAACGGTCAGGACGCCCCTGCCAGAAAACTGTTCGGCAGCTTGCTTGCCCGGCAAAGCAGCGATCAGACAGCCGCCTCGCAGAAGGCGGACGCTCAGGGCAAAAAGAAGGCCCATGGCAAAAAAGACACTATACCGGTTGATATTTCAGTCGGACTTTCGGGAAATGTCAGGACAGGCAGCCCTCAGAAAGCCGCAGATGGCCCGGATGACAAAGGCGGTGGCAAAGACGGCAAATCCCTGACCGGTAATGCCCTGCCCGGCAATACCCTGCCCGGCAGGATGGTCTTTGCCGGAGTGGCCCCCCTCAAGAATCCCCCGTCAGAGCAGAAAACTGTGGGGACAGAGAACAACCCCAGGACCCCGACGGTAAAGAATACCGGCGACAAATCATCTGTCGGCAGGATTTTATTGGCAACAGATACTGAAGCCCCGGCAAAAACTCCGGGAAGTCAAATCCCGGACGGGGCAGTAGCGGCCACTGTTTCCCCCGCAATTTCAAACGCCAAACAGGATGGCTCTTTGCCGTTAGAGGCCCATTCCGACAAGAACGGCCTCAAAGACAATAAAAAAGCCACGCTCCGACATGGGAAGGGACCGGTCACTGTGAAGGAAGCGGCCCCGGCAATTACGCCACAGAAGGAAGCGGAGTCGGCACCCGTTACCGTCACCCGGCAGGCCCCGGCCCTCAATGAGGCTGCAAAAACGGACCCGGCAGCACAACTGGCCGCAACAGTCATGCTGCCTGCTGAACAAAACAGGCCGGAGAAAAGCAGGAATAGTAAAAATTCTGCAACAAATGCAGCAAAAATCACCCCGGAAAAAACTCCGGACTTTACCCCGGAAAAAACTCCGGAAAAAACCCTGGTAAAAACTCTGGAAAAAGCCGCTGAAACATCCACAGAAAATGGCCCCGCCACCGACAGGAAAAATCCTGGACTGAAGGATGCAGGTAAAAAAAATACTGCCCTTTCTGCCAAAGCAAAAGCGGCATCCCATACACCGGACGTCCGCAGGAATTTCATTGACGGATTGCAGGACAAGCCGTCTGTCACCAGTCACCAGCCGCTTGAAACTGCCTCGACCTCCCTGTCGGCAAATGCCGGCCAGACCCCCGCCGTAACAGAGGGCAAAACAGCCGGACCCGGTCCTGCACAACTGCAAAACGGGCTGCTTTCCCTTCAGGATGTCAGTCAGAATAATGGCCATAATATTAAAAACCTGACCCCCGCAAGTCTGTCCACTGTCAATCAGGCCCAAATAAATCAAAATATAAATCCGAACCATGTCACCCCGCAAATGGTGGCAAAACAGATCGGTCTGGCAATTGCCAGACAGACAGGTGACGGCAAACACAGTTTTAAAATCAGCCTGAAACCGGCTGACCTCGGCCATGTAGACATCAGGATGGACATTCAGACAGATGGCAGGGTCTCCGCCACCATCACTGCCGATAATCAACGGACGCTTAATCTTCTTCACCGTGATCAGGGGTCTCTGCAAAGGGCATTGACCAATTCGGGTTTTGATGTCGGCGGCAATAACCTGAACTTCACGTTAAAACAGCAACAGCAAAATCCGGCAGAATCCGGTTATGGCGCAAATATCACCGGGGATACGGAAGATGACGGCATGATGCCCCCAATGATCCATGATATTATCAGCCAGCAGCAGATGAGAATGACCTATTCAGATAATATTCTGGATATCAATATTTAAGGTAAGGACATGTAAATATGGACGTCACAGCAGCAGCAACAGCCCCCAGTGTGGCCACAAAAAGCGGCGCAAAACTGGCCAAGAATTTTGACCAGTTTCTGACCCTGCTTACGACCCAGCTCCAGTTTCAGGACCCGCTGAACCCGGTGGATTCAAGTAAATTCACCGATCAGCTGGTGTCTTTCAGCCAGGTTGAACAATCCATCAATACCAATAAAAACCTTGAAAATCTGATCAGCCAGACCAAAGTTGCTGCCATGTCCAACGCCGTCGGGTATCTGGGCACGGATGTGACCACGGAAACCAACCGGACCGGATTGCGGAACGGGGTGGCAAAATGGCAATATAACCTTCAGTCCAACGCCGATAAAACGACGCTTACCGTTCAGGATTCAACCGGCAAGGTCCTTTACGAAGCCGTTGGCAATAATAAGGCAGGATTACATGATTTTGTCTGGAATGCCCCGGCAAATACCCCGGACGGAATATATAAACTCGCTATTTCAGCTCAAACCGCCAGCGGAACAGACGTGCAAACCGCAATCTTTTCAAAAGGAACCGTGGAAAGTATTGAAACGCTGAACGGAGAGGTCAATTTATCCGTCAACGGGCTTTTGATCCCGATTAAGGATATTCAGACCGTTAAACCATCAACCCTGTCGCAGAAGTCGCCAGTCTAGTCGCGTAAATCGCTCTTATCATATGGATTAAACCATCGACAGCGACCCTGTCGATAAACACAACAGGAGAATGACATGAGTCTATTGGCATCACTTGCGTCCGGAGTATCGGGGCTGGGGTCTTACAGTAACGCCCTTGGCATGATTTCGGATAATATCTCAAATCTGAACACGGTCGGCTATAAGGAGACCCGGGCGAAATTTTCAACTCTGGTCACAGAATCAAGCTCTTCCAGCTCTTTCTCGCCGGGCGGGGTTCAGGCCATCCCGCAAACCCTGATCAGCCGGCAGGGGTTGCTGCAATCCTCCACATCGGCAACAGACCTCAGTATTGACGGCGCCGGATTCTTTGTCGTCTCCAACACGGGACAGCCTGTCAGCCCGAGTTCGGAAATCAGCTTTACCCGGGCAGGGTCCTTCACCCCTGATGCGGCGGGCCTTTTGAAAAATACCGCCGGATTCTTCCTGATGGGGGTTCCCCTTGACAGTAACGGCAACCCGCCGACCAATCTCGACGTTACCGGGCTTCAGCCCATCAATATATCGAACCTGACCAGTACTGCCGAGGCGACGACGAACGTTGCTATTCGGGCCAACCTGCAATCGTCACAGCCGCTTAATGCCGCCATAACCGGCGGAACCTATACCGCTGCCACCGTGGCCGGCTCCATGGCCGGCTATGCCGCCGATGTCGCCAACGGTGTCATTCCGCCGACCAATGGTGTCAAGCCGGACTTTCAGACCAACGTCCAGGTATTTGATGCCCTGGGCGGCGTTCATACCGTCACTCTGGCCGCGCTCAGAAAGGCTCCCAACCAGTGGAATGTCGAAATATTTGCCGACCCTCCGGGTGACGTAACCTCAGGGCTTTCCGGCACGGGACAGATAGCCAGTGGCCAGATACAGTTCAATGGCGACGGCACCCTTAATGTCGCCGGGACAACCTCTGCCCTGCTCAATCCGATTACCGTCAACTGGACCGGCGGGGCCAGCGTCGGCAGCCTGACCTTTGACCTCGGGTCTGACGGCTTGAGCGATGGCATGACCCAGTTTGCCGGTGACTCCACCATCATTTCATCCCTGGTTAACGGGGCAACATTTGGTAATGTCGTCGGGGTTTCCATTGACAAGAGCGGTATTGTCAGCGCCCTGTTCAGCAACGGATTATCAAAGAAGGTATTCCAGTTGCCGCTCTCCACCTTCCAGAATCCGGACGGACTGACCCGAAGACAGGGCAATACCTATACCGTCTCTGATCAGTCAGGCAGCCTGAACATCAAGCTTGCCGGGGTTGGCGGGGCCGGTTTTATCGCCCCGCAAACCCTTGAAGCGTCCACCGTGGACCTCGCAAGTGAATTTACCAACCTGATTAAGGTGCAGCGGGCCTTTTCCGCCAATACCAAGATTATCACGACGGTAGATCAGATGCTTAACGAATTAAACAATGTAAAACGTTAATATATCAGATAGTTACCCCCTGAGCCGCCGGAAATATTACCGGCGGCTCAGGCGTTGTGTTTGCCTGAAATACCAATTCAATAAAATTTTTATCTATTGTTTATGACAAATTAACCTCGTTCATTAGGTTTTTTTTAAAGGCTTCACGTTACTCTGGCTGGCATGTGTAAATGTTACCGGAGATGAGTATATAATGAGTAGATTTGAAAATATGTCTGCTTCACCTGTTTTGGGGCCGACAGGCGAGCCGCTGACGCTGGAAGATCTTCCGCCGACCAATACCAAACGCTGGGTCATCCGGCGCAAGGCCGAGGTTGTCGCGGCGGTCCGGGGCGGACTGCTGTCTCTGGAGGATGCCTGCGAGAAATATACCCTGTCGGTGGAAGAGTTCCTGTCATGGCAGCGGGCCATTGACAAAGACGGGCTTCTCGGCCTTCGGGTAACCCGTGTTCAGGATTACCGGGAAAATTCATCCCACAGGTTCAATAACTGAGTCATACTACATATAGACAAAAATAAATTGAATTAACTATAAGATGTGATTCTTATGGTTAATTTTTGTCTGAATCATAAAATTACCGGAAAAGTAGCCCGCAATAATATTTTTTAAAAAAATTTCCTGATCACAGACATGTTGGAAACCCTCATTTTTTTAAATGTCAACATATTTTTCAGGCCTGCTAGGCAAAATTTGCCTACCATTAACCTCTTGTTTACTTAATAATTGGTAAACTTGATATCGAACGGACGGACTTTGCGCTTTGAGGGCGGAATAATGTCAGTGAGTATCAGGTTATATTATAATTAATAAAGTTTATCAGGAAACCTTACTGTGAATGGCTTGGCAGAATTTTTCAGAACTTTGGGTCCCGCACGGCTGGCGGCGATGGCAACGGTCGCCGCAATTACCATTGGCTTTTTTGTTTTTCTGTCGATCAGGCTGTCAACGCCAAATATGGCCTTGTTATTCAGCGGTCTTGATTTATCCGATTCATCCAAAATCGTTCAAAGTCTGGAAGCCCAGAACACGCCCTATAAACTGGTGGGGGATGGCAGTACGATCCTGGTGCCGGACAATATGGTCAACCGCATCCGGATTTCTGTTGCCGAACAGGGCCTGACCAGCGGCGGCTCGCTGGGCTACGAGATTTTTGATCGCAGTGATTCCCTCGGGGCCACCAGCTTTGTCCAGAATATAAACCGCCTGCGGGCGCTCGAGGGGGAACTGGCCCGGACGATACAATCCCTCGAAAATGTCACCAGCGCCCGTATTCATCTGGTTCTGCCCGAACGGCATCTGTTCAGCAGTGAAAGCCGTAAGGCAACGGCGAGTATATTCATTAAATCCCCGGCGGGCCGCATATCCCGTAATGAGATCATGGCCATTCAGAATCTGGTTTCAGCGGCGGTCCCCGGCCTGCAGCCGGAACGCATTTCCATAGTTGACCAGAGAGGATCGCTGCTGGCTCGCGGATCATCGGGAGATACCGCATCCATGGTATCGCAATCCCTGGAAGAGAAGAAAATTTCCATGGAAAGCCGCCTGCGGGGCCAGATTGAAACCCTGCTTGAAAAAACTGTCGGCCTTGGCAAGGTCCGGGCGGAGGTCAGTGCCGAACTGGACATGAACCGCATCACCAGTAATTCAGAGATCTATGACCCCGATACCCAGGTGATCCTGTCCGAATCCAGCAAGGAAAAAATCAGTAACAACAAGGAAAATGCCGACGAAAAAACGGTTTCGGTCAATAATAACCTGCCCGGTCAGGACCAGAAGAAAGCAGAAAGTCCGGCAATTAAAAACCAGTCCAGCGACAGCACAACATCAACCACAACAAATTATCTTAATTCCAAAACCATCCGCACCCAGATTCATGAGGCCGGCACCATCAAGAAAATCACCGTCGCCGTGCTGGTTGACGGGATATACAAGGATGCCGGTGATGGCAAGCCGCCAACCTACCAGCCCCGCAGTGCGGAGGATCTGAAAAAACTGGAAAATCTGGTCAAATCCACCATTGGCTATGATAAAGAGCGGGGCGATACAGTTCAGATCGTCAATATGAAATTTGCCCCGGTTGATTACGGTGAACAGGCCGCCGAGGAAAGCCTGTTTAATTTTACCAGGGCCGACATCATGCGCTTTATCGAGCTTGGCGGCCTGATGCTGATCAGTATTCTGGTCATCTTCTTTGCCCTGCGGCCCCTGATCAAGTTCCTGACCTCGCCGCCCGGGGCCTATGTGCCGCAAACCGCCCTGCTCGAAGGCGGGGAGGGGCAGGCACAATTGCCGCCGGGGCAACAGCAGGCACTCTCGCCTCCGGGTGACGCCGGGGCGCCCGCCGCGCCGGTCGCGCTGGTTGATGAACAGGGCAGGCAATTGTCTTCGCGTGAGATTGCCCAACAGCCCGGTGCCATAGATTCCGCCATTGATGTCGCCGCAGTAGAAGGAAAAATACAAGCCACCGCCCTGAAGAAAGTCGGGGAACTTGTGGAACGGCACCCGGAAGAATCCGCCGCTGTCGTCAGAAGCTGGTTATACGGATAATATGAAATGACAGGATCAAAAATCAGCCGGGTCTCTGACTTGTCAAACCCGGATAAAGCCGCCGCCCTCATGCTGGCGCTGGGGGAAGAAAATGGCTCGATCATCTGGAATCTTCTGGAAGATGATGAGGTCAAGGAATTGTCGCTCGCCATGTCGTCTCTCGGTGCGGTTGAGTCCAAGGTGATTGAGGATCTGTTCCTTGATTTTGCCAACGGGGTGTCATCGGTCGGCTCGCTGACCGGCAATTTTGACAATACCGAAAGACTGCTCGGCAAGATGCTGCCAAGTGACCGGGTCAACCAGATCATGGAGGAAATTCGCGGGCCAGCCGGACGCACCATGTGGGACAAGCTCGGCAATGTCAATGAAATGGTCCTTGCCACCTACCTCAAGAATGAATATCCGCAGACGGTGTCCGTGGTGCTGTCAAAAATAAAGCCCGAACATGCTGCCGCTGTCCTCAGCGTCCTGCCCGATGAATTTTCCATGGAAGTGGTGCAGCGGATGCTCAGGATGGAACCGGTCCAGAAGGATATTCTTGACAAGGTGGAACAGACTTTACGCATCGAATTTATGAATAATCTGGCGAAAACCAGCCGCAAGGACAGCCATGAAACCATTGCCGAGATTTTCAACTATCTCGACCGGGCGGCGGAAACCCGGTTTCTTACCGCACTGGAAGACCGCAACCGGGAAAGTGCGGAAAAAGTCCGCGCCCTGATGTTTACCTTTGATGATCTGCAGAATCTTGATGCCACCGGGGTGCAGACCCTGCTTCGCGGCATTGACAAGGACCGGCTCGGGCTGGCCATGAAGGGGGCGTCTGACAAGGTCCGTGATATGTTCTTCAGCAATATGTCCGAACGGGCCGCCAAAATTCTCAAAGAGGATATGGAGGCCATGGGTCCGGTACGGCTGAAAGATGTTGATGAGGCCCAGATGGAAATCGTCACTGTCGCCAAGGATCTTGCAGACAGCGGTGAAATCGTCCTCAATGATTCAAAAAGCGAAGATGAACTGATTTACTAGGAACAGGATTTACCCTAACCATGAGTGCCATTAAATATACCTTTGACGATGATTTCGAAAATGATACCGGTGGCAGCCTCAGCCAGGGTAAAATAGAGGAAATCCGCCTGGCGGCCTTTGAACAGGGTCGGGAAGCAGGCCGGGCTGAAATTCTCGGCAGTCTGGAACAGGACAGCAATGAGCTGCTCCGGAATATCCTGACAGCCGCACAGAATCTTGCCAACCGCCAGGACGAACAGATTTCCCTGATGAATAAGGAGGCCGCAAAGCTTGCCTTTACCATCATTGAAAAGCTGGCCCCGGCCCTGGTGGAGAAAACCCCGCTCAGCGAGATTGAGCTGCTGGTTGAACAATGCCTCAGGTCCAGCCCGCTGGAACCACGGCTGGTGATCCGGGTGGACGAAACCATCCTGCCAGACCTGCAGGACAGGCTGGACAATATGAAACATGCACAGGGATTTGCCGGACAGGTTGTGCTGATCAGCTCGCCAATGGCTCATATCAGCGATTGCCGGGTAGAGTGGGCCAATGGCGGGGTTGACCGGGATTTTGACAGCCTTATGGCAACCGTGAAAAATACGGTTCAGCTTTTTATTGATGCGCCCGGGGGGGGCAATATCTCGCCAACCAGCGAGATTGACCCGCAAAACGGCATAATATCCGAGACTATTAGCGGCTGAGAAATCAAAAAAAGCTTATTTAAAGAATTTATGCAGTATAACGGCTTATGACAATAATTTATTAAGGGCTAGCAGCTAATGTCTGATACAGAGAATATGGATTGGCAGGAATTGGATCAGGACGGGGCCGCCGCAGAGCAGGAACCCCCGGCACAAACCCCGCCGGAAGGCGGGGAAGGGGCCGGTGACCTTGATGCCGTTTTTGACGTCCCGGTAAAGGTATCTGCCGTGCTTGGCATAACCAAACTGACCATCAGCCAGCTGCTGAAACTTGGGTCGGGATCGGTGGTTGAACTGGACAGGAAAGTCGGCGAGGCGATTGATATTTACGTTAACAACCGGCTTGTCGCCCGGGGAGAGGTTGTCCTTCTGGAAGAAAAGCTTGGCATCACCATGACCGAAATAATCAAGGCGAACGAATAGGCAGATAATGTCGGAAACAGCAATAGAAACAGGAACAGACAGGTGATTACACTCCTTGGCATATTAGTGGGATTCGGGCTGATTGTGACGGCAATGCTTTATGGCGGCTCGCCGATGGATTTTGTAAATATGCAGTCAATCCTGATTGTTATCGGCGGGACGATGGCAATCACGGTTGTCAGCTTTTCCCTGAAAGACCTGACCCATATTCCCACTGCCCTGTGGCGCCTGATGACCTATACCCCGCAGGATCCCCAGGAAATCGGCGTCACCATGATCCAGATTGCCGAAAAGGCGCGCTCCGGCGGAATTATCACCCTCGAACAGGCCAGCAAATCCTTTGATGACGAGCCGTTCCTGCAAAAGGGGCTGGAACTGACCGTGGACGGCGCCAAGGCCGAAGAGATAGAAGGCATCCTCCGGCAGGAGATATATTCCACCGCCAGCATTCAGACAAAAAGCGTTGACCTGCTGCGCCGGGCAGCGGAAGTGGCTCCGGCCATGGGCCTGATCGGCACTCTGGTCGGACTGGTGCAGATGCTGGGTCATCTCAGCGACCCGAGCACCATCGGCCCGGCCATGGCGGTGGCCCTGCTGACCACCTTTTACGGCGCCATTCTTGCCCATATGGTCCTGATCCCCCTGTCGACCAAGGCGGAAAGAAATTCCCATAATGAATCGACCCTGAACCAGCTCTATCTGACCGGTGTCCTGTCGATTGGCCGCGAGGAAAACCCCCGGCGCCTCGAAATGCAGCTTAACGCCATGCTGCCGCAAAAAAACCGGATCCGTTACTATGATTAACCTCATGCAGAATAACCCTATGCACAGGGAAATTGATCCATGCGGCTGATCATTGTCGGCTCCCTTGAGGGGCAGCTTACCACCGCGTCCAGAATTGCCCTCAATAACGGGGCAAAAGTTATCCATGCCCCGGATGAGGCGACTGCGCTCACCCTGATCCGCGCAAAGGGCGCTGATCTGTTGATGATTGATGTTAAATGCGACATCAAGGGCCTGCTTGATCAACTGGCGTCCGAACATATTTCAACCCCCGCCGTGGCCTGCGGGGTTGGCTCAAATTCAGACGAGGCCGTCGCCGCCATCCGCGCCGGGGCGAGAGAATATATTCCCCTGCCGCCGGACCCGGACCTGATCGCCGCCGTCCTGACCGCCATTTCCGTCGACGAGCATGAATTTGTCTATCGTGACCGCAACATGATGCAGGTGGTCAAGCTCGCCGACCAGATTGCCGCCAGCGAGGCCAGCATCATGATCACCGGCGACAGTGGCACCGGCAAAGAGGTCATGGCGCGCTATGTCCATAATAAAAGCCGCCGGAAGAACAAGCCATTCATTGCGGTAAATTGTGCGGCGATCCCGGAAAATCTGCTGGAAAGCGAGCTGTTCGGCCATGAAAAAGGCGCCTTCACCGGGGCGATAGCCCGCCGGGTTGGTAAATTCGAGGAAGCCAATGGCGGGACATTGCTGCTGGATGAAATCAGCGAAATGGATACGCGCCTGCAGGCCAAGCTGCTGCGGGTGGTTCAGGAACGTGAACTTGACCGGGTCGGGGGATCAAGCACGGTCAGGATTGACATAAGAATCATAGCCACCACCAACCGGGACCTGCAGGAGGAAGTCAGGAAAGGCAGCTTCCGGGAAGACCTGCTGTTCCGACTCAATGTGGTTAACCTGAATATTCCCCGCCTGAAAGACCGGCCCGAGGATATTCGGGTGCTGTGCAAACATTTTGCTGTCAAATATGCCGAATTCAACGGCCTGCCCCACAAAAAAATCTCTGACGGG
>JALUWZ010000038.1 GCA_027019205.1 Emcibacter sp. | reverse complement strand
AACCACGCCTTCAAAACGCGATGTGGCAGCACGTTCCAGTGTTGCCTCCTGCTGTTCCAGCGGATCAAGCAGATCGCCGCTGCCGATAAGTTCCGCCAGAACCATTGCCACCGTCTGCAGGGATTCTTTTTCCTCCTGCATATAATGACGGTGGGTTTTATTCTGAATCACTAGAACTCCGACCACCTTGCCGGCCCGCAATATCGGTACGCCAAGCAGGGAATTATAGGCTTCTTCCCCGGTTTCGGCCCGATAGACAAATTTTGGATGTTTCCGGGCGTTGGAAAGATTGAGCGGCATGGCACTCGCGGCAATATGTCCAACCAGCCCCTCACCGACATGGAGTCTGGTTTTATGGATGGCGGATTTCTTCAATCCCTCAGTGGCAAAAAGTTCAAGTATTTCCCCGCCACGCAGAAAATATACCGAACAGACCTCGGCTATCATATTGCTGGCAACCAGTCGTACGATATCGGTCAGGCGCTGCTCGGCGCTGCTGGCACCAGCCATAATGCCGTGCAACCGCCTTAAAAGCTGACGCGGCGCATTGTTAACAGGGATCACTATTCCCCTCCTCAAGATCGTGCCAAATCCTCATTCCCCAATTCCGCCTGCTGAAATTTACAGCAGCTTATCATATCATATCAGCCTGTGGATAAATAAATACCGGCCTGTGCCACAAGATCGTCAATTATTTCCTGTACCGGCTGCTGTTTTTTCACCACACCGACGATCTGGCCCGCCATCAGGGACCCGGCGTCAATATCGCCGTCAATCACCGCCTTGCGCAGGGCGCCGGCCCAGTAATGCTCTATTGCCAGCTGGGCTTCTTTCATATCGAGTTCTCCGTCCTGATGGCGGGTGATAATATCCCGCTGGGCCTGCAGGAAGGCCTCCGAAGCCCTGTTCTTCAGCGCCCGGACCGGAATTACCGGAAAGCGCGGGTCAAGCTGTACCGAAGTAATCGCATCCCGGCTGTTGCCTCTTATAAAGGCTTTTTTGAAATTTTCATGGGCAATAGATTCGTCCGCACAGACGAAAAGTGTGCCAAGCTGGACCCCGCTGGCCCCCATCTCAAGGTAGGACGCCATAACCTCGCCACGGCCAATCCCGCCGGCGACAAAAACCGGGACGTCCGTGACATGGGGCAGAATTTCCTGGGCCAGAACCGAGGTTGACACCGGCCCGATATGCCCGCCGGCCTCGGACCCTTCAATAACCAGAGCATCGGCCCCGGACCTGATCAGCTTTTTGGCCAGCACCAGAGCCGGGGCGAAACAGATAACCTTTGCCCCGCCATCCTTCAGCCGCCTGATATCCGAGGTCGCCGGAATGCCGCCTGCAAGGACAACATGGGAAATCTTTTCCTGCAAACAGACATCAATAAGCTCTTCTATCGCCGGATGCATGGTGATCAGATTTACGGCAAAGGGCTTGCCGGTCAGCGCTTTCGTCGCCCTGATTTCCTGCTCCAGCAGATCAGGCGTCATGCTGCCACAGGCAATCACCCCGAAACCACCGGCATTGGAAATTGCCGCGACCAGATTTCGTTCTGATACCCAGCTCATCGCCCCGCCGAGAATGGCATGATCAACCCCGAGAAAATCTTTTCCCCTTTGCCATAATTCCTGCAGCCGGTCATGGCCTGAAATAGTCATATGCTAACTCCCTCTTTACGTCTTGCTTATGCGTCTTCGTCACTGTCCAGACCAAATACCGTATGCAGGGCGCGCACGGCAAGTTCATTATATTCTGCGGCAATCAAAACACTGATCTTGATTTCCGATGTGGAGATTACCTGAATATTAATGCCTTTTTCCGCCAGGGATTCAAACATCCGCGCCGCCACCCCGGTGTGCGAGCGCATGCCAACCCCGATGACGGAGATTTTTACCACATCCTTGTCGGACATAAGTTTGGCATATTTCACATGGCCGGACGTTTCAAGAAGCTGTTTGGCCTTGTCAACATCGGCTTCCGGCACCGTAAAGGTCAGGTCGGTCTTTTTGCCGTCCTCGGATATATTCTGAATGATCATGTCAACATTGACATGGCCGTCCGCGAGGGGACCAAAAATCTTCCCGGCGATTCCGGGGGTGTTTTCCACCCCGACCAGAGTGATTTTGGCTTCATTCCTGGCATAGGCTATGCCGCTGACAACTTGTTTTTCCACTATTTCATCCTCATCGACAACCAGCGTTCCGGGCCGGTCGGTAAAACTTGACAATACCTGCAGCCGGACACCGTGGTTCATCGCCATGGCAACTGACCGTGTTTGCAACACCTTGGCCCCGAGCGAGGCCATTTCCAGCATCTCCTCGTAAGTAATTTTTTCGAGCTTGCGCGCCGCCGGAACGATGCGCGGGTCGGTGGTGTAAACCCCTTCGACATCGGTATAGATATCACAGCGGTCCGCGTCGAGCGCCGCCGCAAGAGCCACTGCGGAGGTATCCGAACCACCGCGTCCCAGAGTAGTTATACGATTGTCATCGGAAATACCCTGAAAACCGGCCATAACACAGACGATATTATCCTCCAGACGGGAGATCATCTGACGGGTGTCAATATCCTCTATCCGGGCCGAACCATGAATATTGCTGGTCCTGAACGGGACCTGCCAGCCAAGCCATGACCGGGCCGACACCCCCATATTCTGTAATGTCAGCGCCAGCAGACCGGCGGTGACCTGCTCACCCGAGGAAACAACCGTATCATATTCGCGCGCATCATGCAGCGGCGAGGCTTCCTCAACCCATTTGACCAGCTGGTCTGTCGTTCCGGCCATGGCCGAAACCACCACGGCGACACTGTGACCGGCGGCCACCTCGTTTTTAACGCGGCGGGCAACGATGCGTATCCGGTCAAGGTTGGCAACCGATGTGCCGCCAAATTTCATTACTATTCGTGACATAATTAATTCTGTTCGCCCTGTTTATGGCTGGCTGAATGCGCGCTATACATATACGTTTATGGCATGCCCGCGCAAGTGGCCAATAAAATATAATGTGCTTTTCACTGGAATAAGATGAAAGTTTGACTAAATTAGGGTCATATATCAATTCTGACAATTAAGAATAACATGGCTGAAAATATCCCAAAAGTTGCCCCTGATGATCTTTCCGCTTCTGTTGATCCGGCGGAAATCGCCCATTTTTCCGCCATGGCCATGAGCTGGTGGGACCCGGACGGACCGTTCAGGCCCCTGCACAGGCTCAACCCAACCCGGATTGGCTATGCCCGGGACAGCCTGTGTCGGCATTTCGGGCGCGACCCCCGGAGCAGCCTGCCCCTTGATGGCCTGAGACTTCTGGATATCGGCTGCGGTGGCGGCCTGCTGTCCGAACCCATGGCAAGACTCGGGGCGACAGTTATCGGGGCCGATGCGGCGGAAAAAAATATCCGGGTGGCCCGGCTTCACGCCCGGGATATGGACCTTGCCATTGACTATCGCCATATCAGCGCTGAAACACTGGCTGAAGAGCAGGAAAAATTTGACGCCATTCTCAATATGGAGGTCA
>JALUWZ010000037.1 GCA_027019205.1 Emcibacter sp. | reverse complement strand
CCCGCGCAGGGTCACTATGATAGTCTGGCGCTATCGGAAGATTGCGATGATAATGGCGGTTATATGTTTTTCCGCCGGGCTATATATCGCCCTTGCCCATGCTGCCCTGTCCGGGACGGTCCTTGCTCTTGATGCTGTTGCCTTCATAGCCCTGTTTGTCGGCGGCTATATAAATGTGCCTTATCTTATGTTCAGGCCGCAACAGCGGGGGGCAAAATATATATCAGTAAATGAGGCCCGGAAATACCTCACCCCGGCGAACCGGGTAATGGTGGTCGAGGTGAATGGTGATGCCCGGGCGTTCTTTCATGACTGGATTGCCCGTCCCCATATCGCCGGGGATATAATCGGCGGACAAGAGGTTGTCCTTACCTATTGCAGCCTGAGCCATCTCGGGTTGGCCTATAGTCCGCAGCTTGACGATAAAAAACTTGATTTAAAAGTGATGCTTCAGCTTGAAAATAATCTGGTGATGTATGATGAGAACAGCAACCAGCCGATCCAGCAAATTCGCGGCACTCTGGAAAATAGTGGCGAAAAACTGAAGAAATATCCGACACAGGTCATGCCATTTGGCTCTTTTGCAAAGATTTATCCCAAGGGCCGGCTATTCTATAACCCGCCACAGGGTTGGTGGGACCGCATGGTGCGCGCCATGGTTCTGGATGTTACCGAACGGCAATATACTACCGATAAACCGGCCTTTCCGACCATCAGGCATGTGGATGATCGCCTGCCGCCGAAAGAAATGGTTTTCGGTATTGTGATCAACGGCATGGCCCGGGCCTATAGCAGGGATTTCCTGAAACAAAATTCCTTTGTCACCATACCCCATGACGGTCAGGAAACAGCCCTTGTCTATTATCCTGAATTTGATAGTGTTGCCGCCTTTGCCTGCCCGCCGGGGGAAAAGGTCACGGAGATTGATATATATGGCAACAGTCCGGCAGGCAAGCTTGACAGAATCCCGCTTGACAGTGAGGTATTGTGGATGGTCTGGAGCAATTTCCATCCGGCTACCGTCCTGAATGATCAGGGCGCGGGATAGAGGCTGTCGCTATAGCCGCTGATATAATAGGCCAGCATCCCGACCCATTCGTGGACAGCATAATCCAGTTGATAAAGATTGCGGCTGAAATTCGGGTTATGGAAGAACGGGCCGTTAAAATCAGTGCGGTAATCTACCGGAAAGGGCTGTATGCTGACCCCGGCTTTTCGAAAGGCCCCGACGGCGCGCGGCATATGAAAAGCCGACGTCACCAGAAACCACTTGCCGTCCTCCCCCTGTCTTATGCGTTTTTTTGCCTCAATGGCATTGGTGTGGCTGTTATAGGATTTATCATCAAACCGGATACGGCCAGGGTCAATTCCGGCGCTTAAGAAGAATTTCCGGGCAACATCCCCTTCGCTCATCATGCCGTCAATTTTTCTGCCACCACAAAATATGATCGGCAGGGCGGGGAATTTACGCGCCAGCCGGGCAGCCTCAATCAGCCGTTCGCCGGCCCCGTCGAGGGTGACCTGCCGGTGGCTGCTGCTGTATATTATGCGTTCTGCCCCGGCGAGGACGATAATCCCGCTATAGGGGCCGTGGCGGTCATCGTTGGTATAGATGGAAAAGCGTTTTTCCAATGGCACCATCAGCCAGTTGGTCAGCGGTCCGAACATCACCAGCAGATATATCACCATGCAGGAAACAAGAATACCGAGACCCGTTTTCCGGCGCCCCTTCCAGATCAGGAATGTCGCGATCACAAGCAGGATAACCAGCAGATTGCCCGGTTGCAGAAACAGCCAGATCGTGCGTGAAATCAGGTTGTCCCAGGCCAAATCTGTCAGTCTCCTAGTTTATCTGATGATATTGCTTGTACCAGTGAATGAATTTCGGGATGCCGTCCTCGATTCTGGTTTTGGGCTGAAACCCGAGGTCATTTTGAATGGCGGAAATATCGGCGGCTGTTTCCCGGACATCGCCCGGCTGGATCGGCAGCATCTCCATTTCAGCTTTCTGTCCGAGGGCATCTTCCAGAACATGAATCATATCAAGCAGTTTTACCGTATGGTTATTGCCGATATTATAGACCCGGTGCGGCGCATCGGAGCCGATTGTATGCATCGTGCCGTCATCCTGCGGCGGATGATCAAGACAGCGGACAATGCCGTCAATAATATCCTCGATAAAGGTGAAATCCCGCAGCATGTCGCCATGGTTAAATACCGGAATAGGCTCGCCCGCGAGTATTTTCTTGGCAAATATCCACATCGCCATATCGGGCCGCCCCCATGGACCATATACTGTAAAGAAGCGCAGGCCGGTTTGCGGCATCCGGTACAGATGGGCATAGCTCTGGCTCATCAGTTCATCGGATTTTTTGGTTGCGGCATAAAGCGACACCGGATTGTCAACCCGGTCATCAACCGAAAAGGGCATATTCTTGTTGCCGCCATAGACCGATGAGGATGAGGCATAGACCAGATGTTCGAACCCTTTGGCATGGCGGCAATATTCCATGATATTCAAATGACCGATCAGGTTTGATTTGGCATAGGCAAAAGGATTGGTCAGTGAATAGCGGACCCCGGCCTGAGCGCCAAGATGGATGACTTTTTTGACATCATGCTGATCAAGGGCCGCTTTCAGGGCCTCAAAATCGGAAAAATCGAGCTTGAGAAAGGTGAAGGCGGAATTGTCCGCTATTTCCGCCAGACGGTCTTTTTTCAGATCAACCGAATAATAGTCGTTAAGATTATCTATGCCGATAACCTCTTCCCCGCGCTCAAGCAGCAGTCTTGAGACATTAAAGCCGATAAATCCGGCGGCACCTGTTACCACAATAGCCATGTGTTTCCTCAATTGAATTACCTGTAAGGAGTTATCTTCTAGCGCAACAGCCTTGTCAAATCCTTAAAATTATCCGGGATGGTAAAAAAATATTATTTTTGCAAGATCACCGTTGCAAGTCCGGGGAAATCTGCTTATGTTCGCGGCATCTTTCGGTTATTTGCTTATCCGGTGGGGTGTAGCCAAGTGGTAAGGCAACGGGTTTTGATCCCGTCATGCGCAGGTTCGAATCCTGCCACCCCAACCATTCCGTCCCGGGTCCGGGACCGGATCTGGCCCGGAAGAATTGTCTCTTCATGGCCCCCCGAAACCATGCCACTTTCCCATATCCGCAAATTCTGCTATTTTAATGGTAGCTTGGGAATGGATAGTTATAATAGGCAATAGTTTTGCCGCATTTCTGTGTTAGCATCTTTAAATTGGCGTCGGAGTTTCTATGTAATATAGAGGATGAATTTAAAATATTATTATGGCTGATCAATGAGTGAAGACCAGAAAGACAATGACCCTATCGGGCAGGACAAGGGCAAAAGCGGGGTTTTGACCAGAACACGCCCCCGGACCCAAAAACCGCCGATGTACAAGGTCCTGATGCTGAATGATGATTATACCCCGATGGATTTTGTGGTTCATATTCTTCTGACCTATTTTCAGAAAACAGAAGATGAGGCGGTAAAAATCATGTTGAATGTACATCAGACAGGTGTCGGGCTGTGTGGTGTCTATAGTTTTGAAATTGCGGAAACCAAGGTTATGCAGGTGATCGATATGGCGCGACGCAACGAGCATCCCCTGCAATGTACCCTGGAAAAGGAGTAACCATTATGCCAACTTTTTCGCCTGATCTTGAACATACCCTCCACCGGGCGGTGGGTGAGGCCAATCTGCGCAATCATGAATTCGCCACGCTGGAACATCTGCTCTACGGGCTTCTGGATGACAAGGATGCGGTGGCTGTGCTGCGCGCGTGTGAGGTCAATGTGCGTCGGCTCCGGGCTGAAATAAAGGCTTATCTTGATCTGGAACTTGACAATATCAAGACCGGGCAGGGCGGCGAAGCCAGCCCGACTTCGGGGTTTCAGCGCGTGATCCAGCGGTCAATCCTGCATGTGCAAAGTTCCGGGCGTGAGGAAGTCACCGGGGCCAATGTGCTGATTGCAATTTTCTCCGAGCGTGAAAGCCATGCGGTTTTCTTCCTTCAGCAATATGACATGACCCGGCTGGATGCGGTAAGTTACGTTTCCCACGGCCTGGCGAAATCCGACGGAAAAACCCGCAAGGAAGGCGGCAATCCGGAAACAGACGAAGATATGGAAGATGTCGGGGAACGGGAAGAAACGGCGCTGGAAAAATACTGTGTTGACCTTAATGAGAAGGCCCGTGCAGGAAAGATTGACCGGCTTGTTGGCCGCAAGAAAGAGGTCGAGCGGACCATTCAGATTCTGTGTCGCCGGTCCAAAAATAATCCGCTCTATGTTGGCGACCCCGGAGTTGGCAAAACCGCCATTGCCGAGGGGCTGGCCCGGCAGATAATCGAAAAGAAAGTCCCGGAAGTGTTGCAGAATGCGACGATATTCTGCCTTGATATGGGCACCCTGCTTGCCGGTACAAGATATCGGGGTGATTTCGAGCAGCGGCTGAAAGCAGTTATTGCCGAGGTCGAGCAGCATGACGGGGCGATCCTGTTCATTGACGAAATTCACACCATTATCGGTGCCGGAGCAACCAGTGGCGGGGCGATGGACGCCTCCAATATGCTCAAGCCCGCCCTGTCTTCGGGGACCATTCGCTGTATCGGGTCAACAACTTACAAGGAATATCGTTCCCATTTTGAAAAAGACCGGGCCTTGCTCAGGCGATTCCAGAAAATTGATATTGTCGAGCCAACCATTCCGGAGGCCAAGGAAATCCTGAAGGGCCTGAAAAAATATTTTGAGGCGCATCACGGGGTAAAATACAGTGACGAGGTGATTGAGGCCGCCGTCGATCTGTCCTCACGCCATATCAATGACCGCAAGCAGCCTGATAAGTCGATCGATGTCATTGACGAGGTCGGGGCGTCACAGATGTTGCTGTCGCCGGAAAAGCGCAAAAAGAATATCTCGGTCACCGATGTGGAATCCGTGGTGTCCAAAATTGCCCGCATTCCGGCGAAATCCGTGTCAAAGGATGATACAGCAATCCTGGAAAGTATAGATACCGACCTGAAAAGGGTCATTTACGGTCAGGACAAGGCTATCGGGGTTTTGACCGATGCCATCCGCCTTGCCCGGGCCGGTCTTAGGGCCGATGACAAGCCGATCGGCAGCTATCTGTTTTGCGGCCCGACCGGCGTTGGCAAGACCGAAGTTACGAAACAGCTGGCCAGTCTGCTCGGTCTCGAATTGCACCGTTTTGACATGTCGGAATATATGGAACGTCATTCGGTATCGCGGTTGATCGGTGCGCCGCCCGGCTATGTTGGCTATGATCAGGGCGGGTTGCTGACCGATGCGGTGGATCAGTCCCCCCACTGCGTTATCCTGCTTGATGAAATTGAAAAGGCCCATCCGGATATTTACAATATTCTACTCCAGGTGATGGACCATGGCAGATTGACCGACAGCAATGGCAAGAAAATAGATTTCCGTAATGTTATTCTGGTCATGACCACCAATGCCGGGGCGATGGAGATGAGCCGCGAGGCCATCGGCTTTGGCGCGGGTGTCAGGGAGGGCGATGACGAGGAAGCGATTAAAAAGCTCTTTACCCCCGAATTCCGCAACCGGCTTGATGCCACGGTTCCCTTCAGGAATTTATCGGTTGAGGTTATGGGACAGGTGGTTGAGAAATTCATTCTTGAGCTTGAAATGCAGCTAGAGGAGCGCAAGGTCAATATTTCCCTCACCCCGGCGGCCAAGACATGGCTGTCGGAAAAAGGCTATGACCGGCTTTACGGCGCCCGGCCTCTGGCCCGGACTATCCAGGAATATATCAAGAAACCGCTGGCCAATGAACTGCTGTTCGGCAAACTGGTTGACGGCGGTGAGGTTCTGGTCAGGGTGAAAGAGGACAAGCTGGTTTTTGATATTGAACCGGCCCCGACGCCGATCCGGAAAATTACTGATAAAAGCTCGGGAAAATCGAACGAATATGTCAAGTAAGTCAATAAAATCCCGAATTATAATCTGTTCATGCGGGGTAAAGGCGGGGAATGTTATACTGTTGTTAAAAGGAGAATAAGATGTTTAAGAAATCTTTTATTTTAATACTGATGATGACCTTTGTCTCGACTTCTGCGCTGGCGGGGACGGCAAAAAAGGCTGATAAACTGGCGAAGGCGCTGGAGAATTACCAGAAAACCGGCAAGACCCGGCTATGTGTCTCTCTGACCCGGATTGATACCAGCCGGGTGATTGATGACTATACTATTCTTTTCCTGATGAAGGGAGACAAGGCCTATGTTAACCGGTTGCCAAATCGTTGCTCGCGGCTTGGCTATGAAAAATCTTTCAGCTACAGTCTTTCCACCAATCAGCTGTGTAATGTTGACCTGATTACCGTTTTTGATTCGAGCAGTAATATCCCCGGCCCGACCTGCGGTCTGGGTAAATTCGAAGAATATGTTAAAAAGCCCAAGGCAGATGAACAGGCCGGGAAATAACCGGCGCTGTTTTTACAGCTTGTCTTTTCTGAAGGGGGCAAAATGTAGCAGGACCTGTTTGTCCTGTGTTACGGCCTCTCTTTCCCGGGTGAGATAGTCGGCGATGGCGTCGCGGAAGGACGGGTTGCTGATCCAGTGGCTGCTGCGGGTCGTGGTCGGCAGATAGCCGCGCGCAAGTTTATGCTCGCCCTGCGCCCCGGCCTCGACCTTTTTCAGGCCGTGACGGATGGCATAGTCTATTGCCTGATAATAGCAGACCTCGAAATGCAGATATTTATGATGCTCTGTCGCCCCCCAGTAGCGGCCATAGAGGGTATCATCACTGATCAGATTTAACGCGCCTGCGATATATCTGCCATGGCGTTTTGCCATAATCAACAGGGTCCGTTCCGGCAGCCTTTCGTGGAGCAGGGAAAAGAACAGCCGGTTGAGATAAGGCTGTCCCCATTTGCGCTGACCGGTGTCGAGATAGAAAGTGAAATAACGGTCCCAGTGTTGTTCGGTGATGTCGGCGCCGGTGAGAAGCTCGATCTCAATATCATTGATGACCGCCCCTTTGCGTTCTTTGCGGATATTTTTGCGTTTGCGCGACGACAGGGCCGCCAGAAAATCATCGAAACTGCCATAGCCGTCATTCAGCCAGTGGAATTGCTGATCAAGCCGGGACAGAAAACCGCGCCCCTCCAGAAATTCCTGCTCCTGCTGTTCGGCAAAGGTCACATGGAGCGAGGAAAGCCCGCGCTGCGCCACCAGTGAGAGGGCAGTGTTGACAAGCTTCTCCCGGACCGGTGCCGGGTCTGTATCCGGGCGGGTCATCAGCCGTTGGCCGGTGACCGGCGTGAAGGGGACCGAGGACTGGAGCTTTGGATAATAGCGCCCCCCGGCATTTTGAAACGCATTGGCCCATGGCTGGTCAAAGACATATTCGCCCATGGAATGGCTTTTCAGGTAAAGCGGCATGGCGCCGACCATCCGGCCCCGTTCACTGACGATGATATGCTGCGGCTGCCAGCCGCTCTCTGCCGTGGCACAGCCGCTATCCTCAAGCGCCGAGAGGAACTCATGGCTGACAAAGGGGTTATGGCGGGTGGTGGCGTTATAACAGCAGTTATTCCAGTCTTCCGGACTGATGTCATTCAGGCGGGTAAGGATGCGGGTGTGGTAACGGCTCATTCCCCCGGAATCCCGTTCATAATCCCGTTCATACTCTCATAGATGATATTGTCGCAATATTGTGCTGCTTTCCGGTGCTGTTCCTCTGTGCGGATGGTCCATGTCAGCACCGGGATGTTCTTTTCCCGGCAATATTCTGTTGCCTCGTTGGGCAGACCGACGATGTCATAGGCGATGAAATCAACCGACAGGCTGTCGACAAGGCGGCGCTGTTCCGCCGGGTCAAAATATTTGTCCGGCAGGCTGCCGTCATTGTCGCGGGTCGCCACAAGCCCGCGCGGCATATCAGGGGCCTGCCGCTGAAACCAGCGGACAATTCCGGGGTCAAAGGACATGACGGCCTTCGGCCCGGAATAGCCCTGAATGGCCTCAAAAGTCGCCTCGGCAATGTCGGCGGGCCGCCGCTGGTCGGCCTTGATTTCAATCAGGACAGGATAGTCGGGACTGATATTATCCAGAATCTGCCCGAGCGTCATGGGATGATCTGTCGTATCCCCGAGGGGAAAATGCGACAGCTCGTCTGCGGTGAAATCCTGTAGCTCGCCCGCCCGGCCTGTCATCCGTCCAAGCGCCATATCATGAAACACCACCGGCCTGTTATCCCGGCTTAACAGGACATCAATCTCGACCCCGTGATGGCGCGCATTCGCCGCCCTGAAGGCAGACAGGGAATTTTCAGCGGCCCCGCTCACCGGACCATGCAATCCCCGATGGGCAAAGGGTATGTCAACAAGCCAGCTACAGGTCATGAAATCTCGATAAGGGCGTCAATCTCGACAGGAACATCAAGCGGCAGGGAGTTGGTGCCAACGGCGGACCGGGAATGTTTCCCGGCCTCGCCAAAGACCGCAACCATAAGGTCTGATGCCCCGTTGACGACAGCGGGCTGTCCGGTAAAGCCGTCAATACAATTGACAAAGGCGCCGAGCTTTACAATGCGGACAATACGCCCGAGGTCCCCGCCGCAGGCCATGCGGGCCTGACTGATAATATTTATGGCGCATAACCGGGCGGCACGGGCACCATCCTCCGGGCTGACCTCCTGTCCCACCTTGCCGAGATAGGGGAACTCCCCCGTACTATCGACCGGAATCTGACCCGAAATAGAGAGTAGATTGCCGGTTCGGACAAAGGGAACATAATTGGCCACCGGGGCCATGGGGGTGGGCAGGACAATGCCAAGATTTTCAAGATTCTGTTCAACGCTACTGCTCATGACGGGGGTTTTCTTCCTGTAATTTCTGCTGATTTCAGAATATAGTCGCCGGGGAAGAAAAGCAACAATCCGCCGCTTGATTTACATGAATAAGCTAATTGCGGCACCGTCTGGATTTATTCCGGTACATTTGCCGGTCAGCGGTTCTTATAATATCTTCCAGTTTTACCCCGGGGGATATTTCCGCAATACCAAAACTGGCATGGATGGGAATCACATGGCCGTTATGGTAGAATTTGGTAAAATTCAGCTGCTGCTGAACGAATCGGGTGCGCTGTTTGCCACCATCAAAATCGGAATGGCGCAGCAGCAGGGCAAATTCATCACCGCCCAGCCGGGCGGCATAATCAGTATGGCGGATAAAAGACAGCAGGGATTTTGCAACAAATTTCAGCTTGGCATCACCAACGTCATGGCCGAAATCATCATTGACCCGCTTGAAATGGTCGAGGTCGATATAAACAAACAAGGCGGATTCGCCGTGACGTTCCGCCATGGCAACCGCATGTTCCAGTTCCCGCATGATCCCCCGGCGGTTCAACAGCCCGGTCAGCGAATCGGTCAGGGTCATGACTTCAAGCGTTTCAATACGCTCACTCTGTTCGGCAATGGTCTGTTCGGCCTCAACCACAAAGTCCAGAATTTCCGCCAGAATATTCCAGCTCTTGGTTGACAGGTTTTTTCCCGTCACCTTGAAATTCATCAGCAATTCATCGGCCAGCCGGTTGATTTCATTGGCAGGGGCATTTCCCTGCTGTTTCAGTGGAACGGTAAAATTATTCATAATATTCCCTGTAGGCTGTTGAGTATATTCAGCATTATAGAAGCAAAAAATATGCCATTAGCTATCTTGTTGATTCTAAAAGGTTAAATTTTATTGCATTGGGGAATCAGGAAAAAATTACCGGGGCGCCGGGTAAAATTATCCGGCTTTTTGCAGATAATGCCGGATTACCTGTTCGATATGGGGCCAGTCGCGGCATCGGATGTGGCAGAAGGGGGATTTTTCTTCAATGGAATCAAGATGGGCATCGGCTATATACTGAATTCTGAGGGCATCCGGTACGGATTTTTTCACCGATTTGTGATGATGGGATATATCATCAATAAAAATTAATTTCCCGGAAGTCGTTGCCCGGATGGCTTTTATTACCGGACCTTTGGGGCCACTGCTTGAAATCATCGGATAGGAGAGGCCGAGATCGGCAAATTTCCGACGCCTGCGGTCGGCAAACTGGTGGGGAATATTGGACAGAATAATAATATCGCATAATGTGGACAGATTTTCCAGATGGCGGGCCACATGGGCTACAAGCGATTGTTTCTCAACATAATTATCAAAAAAATCATCAAGAAGAGAGCCAAAGAGAGCGTGGTCAACCGGGGCATCGCCGGCGATATATCTGATATTTCCCTCCAGCGCATAGCTGGTAAAATTGGCATACATCCCCCGTGTTGACAGATATTCCTGCAGCATATCGGAAAAATGCAATATCACTTCATCCGCATCGGTAATTATGACGGGACGTGGCCCGCTGAGGGACAGTGATTTAAGCTGCTCAAGGGCAAATTTCATTATGGCGCCTGTGTTATAGAAATTTATATATTGTCAGCTGTTATCTCGCCACCGGGCAATAACCGCCGTGCCGCGACAATCTGTTCCGGGGCAATATCCTCTGCCTGACAGAATGAGAGCAGTCTTTTCTCATTCTGCAGGAAATAATCAAGAATACTGCCGAGGGTCGCAGGGTCCGTTGCGGAGTCTTTCAGACGGTCCGGGGTCATGCCTGTCAGACGCAGGTAGGCAGTTATGATCTCCTCATGTGCCGCCATGTGGGCCAGAGCTGTCAGCCCGAGAATTTCCGTCTCTTCATATGTCATGCCATGGCCGGTTTGTTTAAAGAAAGTTAACTATTTATACACTATGATGCTTCTGTTAACAGCTTTTTCATAACATGCTGATAAATTTATGGAATAATCCTCCTGAAGGCTATAAAGCTGTTGCAGGAGAGTTGATACTGTCACATGACAATGATCTGGGCAATGATCTGGGAAGTCAAATGCGAAAAAAAATACTTGTTGTTGAAGATAATGACCTGAATATGAAGCTTTTTTGTGACCTGCTTAATGCACATGGTTATGATACCATTCAGACGCAGGAGGGTATGAAAGCTCTGGCTCTGGCCAGAGAGGAAAAGCCCGACCTGATATTGATGGATATCCAGCTTCCCGAGGTTTCCGGTCTTGAAGTGACCAAATGGATCAAGGAAGATGAGGATATGCAGCATATTCCGGTTATTGCAGTGACCGCTTTTGCCATGAAGGGTGATGAAGAGAAAATCCGCGCCGGCGGGTGCGAGGCCTATATAGCCAAGCCGATATCGGTGGGGAATTTCATTGAAACCGTTAAAAAATATGCAGGATAGTTCAAAAATATGACAGCGCGGGTGTTGGTTGTTGATGACGTTATTCAAAATGTCAAACTGCTGGAGGCAAAACTCACCAGCGAATATTTTGATGTCCTGACCGCTCTGAACGGGGAAGATGCCCTCAAAATTATCGAGAATGACCATCCGGATATTGTGCTTCTGGATGTCATGATGCCGGGGATGGATGGTTTTGAGGTCTGCCGGCGCATAAAGGCAAATGAAAAATCGGCCCATATCCCGGTGATAATGGTCACAGCCCTTGATCAGTCCAAAGACCGTGTTGCCGGTATCGAGGCAGGTGCCGATGATTTCCTGACCAAGCCCGTCCAGGATACCCCCCTGTTTGCCCGGGTGCGCTCCCTTGTCCGTCTGAAAGTATTGATGGACGAGTTGCGTATGCGCGAAACCACCGGGGAAAATTTTGGCATGAGCATGGAGTCAAATCCGAGCCGGGATGTCAGCCTGACGGATGCCCGGGTATTGCTGATCGAAGATTATGCCCGGGTTGCCGAAAGAATTGGCACTTATATGAAGGATCTGGCCATTGTCGATGTGGATAATGGCGCATCAGACGAAATTACAGGTCGGCAGGATCTTGAAAAATATGATCTTGTCATCCTGAGCCTCGGGCTGGATAAAATTGACGGGCTGCGATTATGTTCACAATTACGATCATCTGAACATAGCCGCCGGATTCCGATCCTTGTGCTGGTGGATGAGGGGCATACAGATCAACTGGTAAAGTCCATGGAGCTTGGCGCCACGGACTATATCACCCGTCCCATTGACCGCAATGAATTGCTGGCCCGGGCCAAATCTCAAATTCGCCAGAAAAGATATGCCGATCGTTTGCGTAGAAATATGCAGAAAAGCATTGAAATGGCGATGACAGATGCGGTTACCGGATTATATAACCGTCATTTCCTGTCAAGCCATCTTGATACTCTTATGGGCGGAGAAAATGAACATCACCGGAAAGTATCCCTGTTGATGCTTGATATTGATAACTTCAAGCGGGTTAATGATACTTACGGTCATGCCGCAGGGGATGAGGTGCTGAAGGAATTTGCCCGCAGAATCCGTGGGAACATCCGCAATATCGACCTTGCGGCCCGTTTCGGTGGTGAGGAATTTGTCGTTGTCATGCCGGAAGGTAATACTGACTATGCCTATTATTTTGCCGACAGGTTGCGTAAGGCCATTGCCGACGAACCTTTTGAAATAAGCGGATCAGAACAGCCAATTACAGTAACGGTCAGTATTGGTCTGGCTCTGTCGGGTGAGGAGCTTTCCTCCAGCAACAAATTACTGGTTGCGGCGGATGAGGCATTATATCAGGCCAAACAAAATGGCCGTAACCGGGTCTGCTGTTATAAAGACCAGCCCGCCCCTGAGTGAATAACAGACAAAACGGCCTGACCCCGAGGGAACAGACCGTTAAAAAATCCGGACAGAAACTTGAAATTATTTGATTTTATGTTCCTTGAATTCGACATGCTTGCGCACAACAGGATCATATTTGCGGAAAGTCATTTTTTCCGTAATATTGCGCGGATTTTTTTTGGTTACATAATAATAACCGGTTCCGGCTGTGCTGACGAGTTTGATTTTTACAACAGTAGGTTTCGCCATTGCTCTGGCTCCAAAATATAATTTCCAAATATGAGATGGGAAAATACAGCTATTGCGCCCCAAGTCAAGTAAAAGCCGTCAAAAAAAATCGGAAATCACTTTTTAGCGTCTTTTGCGTTTCGGGCGGCCTTTCCTGCCGGCAGGGCGACCCTTGCGGCGACCTGTCGTGGTGACGTTATCCACCAGTTCACACAGCAGGCCACCGGTCATCCGGTTGGCTTCTTTCAGGCGTACCGATACCATTCCCCCGAGCTGATAGATCGTGCCACTATATTCCCCTTCCAGCATATGCAGGTCGCTGTCGTGACGGAAATAATCACCGGTCATGGACGAGACCGGGATAAAGCCGTCGCCGCCGCTATCGTCAAAGCTGACAAATAACCCGGCCCGGCTGACCCCGGCAATCCGGGCCGAGAATTCCTCTCCCACATGCTGCCCCATATAGGCGGCGACATAACGGTCGGTGGATTCCCGTTCGGCAATCATCGAGATACGCTCGGTCTTGCTGATATGATCCGCCGACTCGACAAGCCGGTCCCGGTCGGATTTGGTCAGGCCATCCTGCCCGAGCTTCAGCGCACCGATCAGCGCCCTGTGAACCATCAGGTCGGCATAGCGTCGTATCGGCGAGGTAAAATGAGCATAACGCGGCAGGGACAGGCCAAAATGGCCGTGATTTTCGACGCTGTAAATCGCCTGTGACTGGGTTCTGAGGATGATGATATTGACCACATCCGCATGGGGGCTGTCTTCCACTTTGCGCAGGATATTATTGAATAATTTCGGGCGCTGGACCATGCCCTTGGCGAAGCTGTAGCCGAGGCTGGCGAGGAATTCCCGGAGACTGTTGAGCTTTTCCGCGCTCGGCTGCTCATGAATGCGAAAGATACAGGGCCAGCCTTTGCGTTCCAGTTCCTCGGCGGCGGCGACATTGGCCTGAATCATGAATTCTTCAACCAGCTTGTGGGCATCCAGCGGCCTGACCGGGCGAATGGCAACGACATTCCCATCGTCATCAAGTTCTATTTTGCGCTCCGGCATTACCAGATTAAGCGGTTCACGGTACTCCCGGCCCCGTTTCAGGCAGTCATAGGCAGCGAATAACGGCTCTATAACCGTTTTCAGCAGCGGCCCGGCCCGGTCACTGACCTCTCCGTCATGGGCTGCCTGAAATTCGCCGTAGGATAATCCGGCGGCGGAGCGCATCAGGCCCCGGACAAATTTATGGCGGATCTTCTTGCCGCGCTTATCAAACCAGATATGAACCGCAAGGGTATGGCGGTCCTCACCCTCTTTCAGGGAACATAATCCGTTGGACAGGGATTCGGGCAGCATCGGCACCACCCGGTCCGGGAAATAGGTTGAATTGCCGCGCTCCAGCGCCTCCTTTTCCAGTGATGATCCGGGGGTGACATAATGGGCGACATCGGCAATGGCGACGATGATATGCCAGCCATCCTTATTGGCAGGATCAGGGTCCGGTTCGGCCCAGATGGCATCGTCATGGTCCCGGGCATCCGCCGGGTCAACAGTAATCAGCGGAATATCCCTGAGGTCCGTCCTGTTGCCAAGTGTCGGCGGCACAGATTTTTCGGCTTCCTGCAAGGTCTGTTCCGAAAATTCGGTCAGAATGCCGTGGGCGTGGATGGCGATCAGGCTGATGGAGCCGGGCTTGTCAAAGGCCTCAAGACGTTCTTTGACCCTGGCCTTGATTGCGGCTTTCTTCGGGGCCATCTGGCGCCGGGAAGTTTTGCCGCCTCTGGCTTCGATAATGACCAGTTCCCCGTCTTCGGCCCCGTTCCAGTCCCCCTTGGCAACAAGATACTGGTTGCGGTTCTTTTTGTCGGTCGGCTGAACATGGGCAGTGCTGTCATCCTCAATATGAAAAATGCCCATGACCAGTGGCGAGGACCGTTCAAGCTTGCGAATGATGCGGGCGATATAGGATATTTCCCGGCTGTTATGATCCTGACTGAGCCGGACCAGAAGCTGATCATGCTGGCTGACTGAGCCGCTGCGCTTGTCATCGGAAAATATTGTGATCGGCGGTGCTGCGCCGTCACCTTTCCAGTTGACCGGGCGGGCCATAAGGTCCCCCATCCGGTCAATGCCGGTGACTTCAACCACGCATACGGCGGGCAGGGCGCCACCCAGGTGGATATGGCCCTTGTCGCCTTTTTCCAGCAGGCCGTCCGCCGTCATCTCGCGCAGCAGCTTTTTCAGGTCAATGCGCCGGTCGCCGCGAATATGGAAGGCGCGGGCTATATCCCGCCGGGAAATCCGCCCCGGGTTATCCTTGACATAGGCCAGAATATCGTCCCTGTCCGGAAAGGCTATGTCCCGTTTCGCTGTCATGGTCAGGTCTGGACCTTCTTTTTCTGGACCTTCTTCTTGGGGGCTGTTTTCTTTCTGGCCGGTTTTTTCCTGCCCTTTGCCAGTCGTGCGGTGATCAGCTCCACTGCCTCTTCAAGGGTGATGCTTTTCGGGTCCATGGTCTTGGGGATGGTGGCATTGGTCCGCTTATGCTTGACATAGGGGCCGTAGCGGCCTTCATAGACATTGATGATTTCCCCGTCATCCGGATGGGGGCCAAGCTCGCGCAGGGGTTCTGCTGCCCCGCCTTTTTTCTTTTTGGCCTCGGCCAGCAGGTCAACGGCCCGGTTGATGCCGAGGGTAAAGACATCTTCCGCATCCTTCAGGCTGGCGAAAATCCCGTTATGGGAGACATAGGGACCGTAGCGGCCAATGGCGGTTTTTATCACCTTGCCGTCTTCGGGATGATCGCCGACCGTGCGCGGCAGGGACAGGAGTTGCAGGGCCTTGTCGAGATCAATATCCCCCGCTGTCATGCCCTTGGGGATAGAGGCGCGTTTGGGCTTTTCCGTCTTGTCCACCGGCTCGCCGAGCTGGACATAGGGGCCGAAGCGACCGGTGCGCAGCGTGACCTCCATCGAACTCTCGGGATCAATGCCGAGGGTCCGGTTACCGTCATCCTCTGCATCATCGCCGTTGCCATTATTCATCTTGCGGGTATAGCCGCAGTCCGGATAATTTGAACAGCCGATAAAGGCGCCGTAGCGGCTGGTTTTCAGGCTGAGAATCCCGTCGGCGCATTTCGGGCAGGCGCGGGCATTGCCACCATCCTCCTTTTCGGGGAAGATAAAGGGGCTGAGAACCTGATTCAGGCATTCGAGAACCTCGGAGACTCTAAGCTCTTTTGTCCCGTCGATGGCCGGATGGAATTCGCGCCAGAAATCCGCCAGAACCTTTTTCCACGGAATATCCCCGTTTGACACCCGGTCGAGCAGTTCTTCCATATTGGCGGTAAAATCATATTCGACATATTTGGCGAAATAATTTTCGAGGAACGCCGTGACCAGCCGCCCCTTGTCCTCGGGGACAAAACGGTTTTTATCCATCACCACATAATTGCGGTCACGCAACACGGTTAATATCGAGGCATAGGTGGATGGGCGGCCAATGCCCAGCTCTTCCATCTTCTTGACCAGCGAGGCCTCGGTAAAGCGCGGCGGCGGTTCGGTGAAATGCTGTTTGGTGATCACCTTGTCCTGATTGACATTCTCCCCCCTGGTCAGTTTTGGCAGGCGTTTGTCATTATCGTTGGTTTCGACATCATCACGGCCTTCCTGATAGAGCCTGAGGAAACCGTCAAAAATCTGCACCGAGCCATTGGCCCGCAGACAGATTTTGCCATCTTCAGAGGCAATATCAGCAGTTGTCCGCTCGAAACGGGCATCGGCCATCTGGCTGGCGATGGTGCGTTTCCATATCAGGTCATAAAGCCTGCGCTGATCCTCATCCATCGCCCCGCCCACCATTTTTGGCAGGCGGGCAAGGTCGGTCGGGCGTACCGCTTCATGGGCTTCCTGGGCATTTTTGGCCTTGGTTTTATAGCCGCGCGATTTAGCGGGGACGTAATTATCGCCATATTCTGCGGCAATGACGCTGCGGCAACTGTCCACGGCCTCGCGGGCGATAGATACGCCGTCGGTCCGCATATAGGTAATCAGGCCCGCTTCATAAAGCTTCTGGGCCGAGCGCATGGTGCGCTGGGCATTGAACCCGAGCTTGCGCGCCGCTTCCTGTTGCAGGGTCGAGGTGGTAAAGGGCGGGGACGGAGTACGTTTCGCCGGTTTGCTTTCAACAGTGGATATGGCAAATCGCGAGTCCTTGATCGCCTGTTCCGCTGCCGCTGCACCCTGTGCCGTGGTCAGGGTGAATTTCTGTAATTTTTTGCCGTCAAGCAGGGCAAGCCGGGCGGTAAAGCCGTCACCGGCCTCGTTTTTGAGCGCGACATCAACGGTCCAGTATTCTTCCGCCCTGAATTGTTCAATCTCCAGTTCCCGGTCGCAAATCAGCCGCAGCGACACCGATTGCACCCGCCCCGCCGAACGCGAACCGGGCAGCTTGCGCCACAATACCGGCGACAGATTAAATCCCACCAGATAATCCAGCGCCCGCCGGGCCAGATAGGCATCAACCAGCGGCGCGTCAATATCACGCGGGTTTTTCATGGCGTTCAGGATGGCGCTTTTGGTAATCTCGTTAAACACAACCCGCTTGACGGATATGTCTTTCATCAGGCCGCGTTTGGCCTTTAACAGCTCCAGCACATGCCAGGAAATCGCCTCGCCCTCGCGGTCCGGGTCGGTGGCGAGAATAAGCTCGTCTGATGATTTTGTCGCCTCGGCAATATCCTTGATACGCTTTTTGGCATCACTGTCCACTTCCCAGATCATGGCGAAATCATCATCCGGGTCAACAGAGCCGTTTTTTGACGGCAGATCGCGGACATGACCAAAACTTGCCAGCACTTTATAATCGCTGCCGAGATATTTATTGATCGTTTTGGCTTTCGCCGGAGATTCTACTACGACTGTTTTCATAGGGTATTTCTATAATGATTGAATGAATAAAACTATCGGCTTTTACTCTGTTGTTCAGCAAAAAGCTACTCTATTTCCCGGATAACGGCTAATTTCTCCGGCAAGTTCCAGTTCAAGCAGCACGGACTGGACGACGGCAGGGGGAAAATCTGTCAGTCTGATCAGCTCGTCCACCGGGGTCGGCGTCGGCGATAATTTATCGCGAATTCCCCGACGGGCATCATCAAGTTGGTCTTCCTCTATCTCTGTCGCGCTATTGATATTATCAAAAAGGCTATATTGTGGTTCGGAGATCAGTTTTGTTTCCATCATCTGCAGGACGTCCAGTATATGGTGGGCATTTTCCACCAGAACCGCCCCCTGACGGATCATGTCATTGGGACCCCTGGCCCGGGGGTCGAGGGGGGAACCGGGCACGGCAAAAACCTCCCGCCCCTGCTCAAGGGCCAGCCGCGCCGTGATCAGCGAGCCTGATTTATGAGTGGCCTCCACCACCAGCAGCCCGAGCGCCAGCCCGGAAATTATCCGGTTGCGGCGCGGGAAATGCCGGGCCTGCGGCTGGGTGCCAAGCGGCATCTCGGACAGGATCAGGCCGCTGTCGCGGATCGCCTGATAAAGCCGGTTATTTTCCCTCGGATAAATCACATCTGCCCCGCCGGCAAGCACGGCAATGGTGCCGCTTTCCAGCGCCCCCTGATGCACCGCCGTATCAATGCCCCGCGCCATGCCGGAGGCGATAACATACCCGGCCTGTCCCATATCCCGGGACAGTCCGGTCACAAGCTTTACCCCGACTGCCGAACAGTTCCGCGCCCCCACCATGGCAAAAATTCTTTTTTCCAGCAGATGGGGATGGCCCAGCGCCATCATCACCGGCGGCGCATCCTCGGTCGCCATCAGGGCATCGGGGTAAAGC
>JALUWZ010000036.1 GCA_027019205.1 Emcibacter sp. | reverse complement strand
GATCAACGTCATGGCTAAAAGTTGCCTGATGGTTGTTTTAAACCTTAAAAACAGGTCGCCGACCCAGTTGTCACGGAGTTTTTCCTGCTTTTTCCGGTTGGTTTGCGTGGCATATTCAGAGGATATGAAATAGGCCATGCCATCTATTGAGCTATCTTCAAGAATCTTTTCAACCTGATCCCGGCTGTCAAAAATCCTGATGCCTTCCTGTTCCCGGGACAGGATAACCATTGGATGATTTTGCCTGTCCACAAAAATGCACGGGAATAACCGCTCATCAATTTTTGACAGGCAGGCCGGGGACTGAACGGTTTTATAATGCAGATGGGCAAGGGTGTTTCTGAATTCTGTCAGGTCAAGGCTGTTGGCAAAATGGGGCAGAGCCTCAAATATGCCTCTTATATTTCCCCGCCATCCCAACGCATCAAGCAACGGAAGCAAACAGGAAGCAAATGGCGTTTCGGCATTGAATGATCCAATCCTGCCGGTCTTTATGGCCTCAATCATCCCGGCGGAATCGGACGGGGACAGGGTAACACCTTTCTGAACCCTGCTTTCAAGGCTGTCTATCAGATCACGCGCGGGGCCTTTCATGATTGTCCGGGCCATTATTATACTCTCCCTTTCAGGGTGGACGGGGAGGGGGCGGCTTTTTTGCTGTTATTTTGCAAGATAAGACCGGAGTCATTTAAGTCATATTGTCTGTCGGCCAGACGCAGGAGTGAGGGGCGGTAGCTGACCAATATGATGGTTGCACTGCCTTTAAGCTGTTCAATCAGCTTTTGCAAATCGTTATCGGACCGGGCGTCCAGACCGGAATTGGCCTCGTCAAATAAAATGACGTCCGGTTTGCAGGCCAGCGACCGGGCGATGGTAATCCTCTGGGCTATTCCGGCGGGTATTTCGCTCTGCGCCCCGTCACCGATCATGGTTTCATATCCGTCCGGCAGCCGGGCAAGAATCTTGTTAAGGTCAAGCTGCTCGGCTATTTTAAGCGCATCATCTATATATTCATCGCCCTGAAACATGGTCAGGTTATCCAGAATGGTTCCACGAAACAGAGTTGGTTTCTGGGGGAGATAGGCGATACGTGTCCGCAGGCTGTCGGTGGAGAAAGATTCGGGAGGCTGGCCGTTGATCAGGATTTCTCCGGATGTCGGTTTCAGCCCGCCCATCATCGCCCATAGTAAAGTTGATTTGCCGGACCCGTTACCGCCCCGGATACCTATAATGTCACCATGGTTCAGCTTCACACTGATATTATGAAGGATTTCTTTTTCGTCAGGGCCATAACGGAATGAGACATTTTTCATTTCAATGCTTTTAACTGTATCTATATCAGTGGTTTTCGACGGACGTTCCCCCGGCATATCATTAATATGCTGCAATTTTTCATTGGCAATCTGGATATGCTGAAAGCGGGTCCAGATTCCAAGCGCCCTCAGCAAAGGCTGGACCGTGCGGCCTGCAAGCAGAGTACTTGCCGCCAGCGCCCCCATGGTGATGCCCCCGTTTATGACCAGAATACTGCCGATGCTTGCCACCGCCACCATGGTGATTTGTGAAAAAATATTGCCAATGCTCTGGGATAGTCCGCTGAGGAAAATTACATCATAAGAAGCTTTGGAACAATTCTCCATCAGCTTTTCATAGCGCCGGCCCATCAGATTTTCCATGGCCATGCTTTTTATCGAATGGATACCGCCAAGCACCTCGATAATAAAACTGTATCTGCGGTCCTCCCACAGGGTATCATTCTGCAATGCCTCTTTCAGGCGCACCCCGAGGATGAAAGCTATTGACCCCAATAGCATCAGCAATATCACCGGGACAATAAGCAGGGCGCCGCCGATATAGCCCAGCAACCCCAGAAACAGAAAAACAAACGGCAGATCAACCAGCGCAAGCCCGGCCTGACTGGAATAAAAATCCCTGACAGAATCAATTGATGACAGCCGGTCAAGATGCACGCCGGGGGATAATTTCTCCAGATCCTGCAAATCTGCCCGCAAGAGTTTTTCTACCGAACGGCATCCGGTCTCATGTTCGTATTTCGCCCCGATCCAGCCCGACAGATAGGACCGTGCCGTTCGTAGCAACACATCGATAATCAGGACAATAATCAATCCCATAATAAGCAGGGTCAGGGTCTGAAGCGCAACATTGGGAATGATCCTGTCATATACCTGTAATAGAACCATGGGCAGGGCCAGTGACAGAATATTCAGGAATAATGATGCCACCAGAATATCCGGTCTCATTATCGGCAGGAAACCTGATCTGGAATATGATTGAGCCACCCCGGTCATGTTTCGGAGTAAATTCATTTTGGATGAAGTCATACTGCTTCTTCAAACCTTTTTAATTAACATACTAATATGTCAGGATTTATTTACTGTGACAGTCAATTGATCACCCAACCCTGTTGCCTCTATCCATTGATTACGACGATTGAGTTGAATATTCGTTAATTTTTGGCCCGCATATAGGCGAATAATTCAAATTTTAAGAAAATTATATATAGCTTTTATAATATAACTATCTGAAATTTATGAATTTTCCTGTCTCACGATTAATTCCTGTTAACCATAGCCGGAAACAGTTTGTTTATCATTCTATGGTAAAAATCTGACAGGGCTTATTGTGTGGCGGCATTTGCCGGCCCGCTTTAGTATGGATTTGACCGGAGAATAATATAATGGCAGACAACAGTCAGAACAGATCGGCAGGCAATGATTCTGATATTGAACAGGATCCGGTAATGCAGGGTGCACACCGCGTGCAGGAAAGATCAACAGAAGATGCCCGCCTTCAGTCTGCTGCACCAGAGGATAGCCAGGATACCCATACCAAGGCCAATATCCATCTCGGCACCCGCAATGCCCGGGGGGAAGGTCTGGCAGAGGAGCAAGGGCACGGCTTTCCCTCTCCATCCACAGAAAATACAGAAGTCACAGGCTCCCCGGTTCATGACACGCTGATACAGGCAGAGGCCAGACTCGCTGAGCCTGTAGATAATATTGATGTGCAGGATCATTTCATAACGTCAGATGAGGCAATTCTGAGTGCAGGAACGGCGACTGCCGAACTTGATTTTGCGGCCATTTCTCAAACCGCGCCCGATAGTCAGACAATATTGTCCGACCCGGCAGCTTCCGCCAAATCTGCTCAGAGTTTTCAGAGTCAGGCTGTTTCAGACTCACCGGATGAGCCGAATTCCGCCCCGGTTGCCAATAATGACAGCACAGCTGCGGGAGAGAATGGTACATTCACTCTTAATGTCCTTGCCAATGATACGGATGCCAATAATGACCGCCTTTTTATCACTGATGCCACGGTCGGGGATGGTCTTGGGGCGGTGTCCCATGACGGGACAAATATTACCTTTAATCCCGGCAGCGCTTTTGACCATCTGGCACAAGGAGAAACAGAGACCGTAAATATTACATACTCCGTTTCTGACGGGCAGGGGGGAACTGATACCGCAACCCTTACCCTGACCATTAACGGCAGCAATGACGGTCCGGTGGCGGTTGATGACAATATCAGCGGGGTTGAGGATACGGCGCTGAGCGGCAATGTTCTTGCCAATGACACGGATGTGGAGGGGGA
>JALUWZ010000035.1 GCA_027019205.1 Emcibacter sp. | reverse complement strand
TAAAATGACCATAGCAAATGTTAACCGACGGGTTTTTCTGGCCTCCACCGCCGCCGTAGCAGGCAGTCTGATCCTTGGCATCACGCTGTCCGCCTGTTCACAGGAGGAGGGAGCTTCTTCCGCCCCGGCGGCAGCTTTCAACGCCTTCCTGACCATTGCCCGGGACGGCACAATAACCATTCAGGTGCCAAATTCGGAAATGGGACAGGGGGTGTTTACCGCCCTGCCGATGATTCTGGCTGATGAGCTTGATGCCGACTGGGGGCGGGTGGTTGCCGAAACCGCCCCGGCGGACCCGGCCTATGGATTCCGCACCGGGCGCGGCGGACAGACCACCGGCGGCAGCCATTCGGTTGTCGGCTGGTACGGGCCACTGCGCGAGATGGGGGCGGCGGCCCGGCATATGCTGAGGGAAGCGGCGGCTGATATCTGGAAAGTTGAGGCATCTGCCTGTGTCACGGAAAAATCGCTCGTCAGCCATAAAGCGAGCGGGCGCAGCCTCGGCTACGGAACCTTGGCCGTACTGGCCGCCAAAAGAAAAATTCCGGAAAATCCGACCCTGAAAAAGGTGGAGGACTTCACCCTTATCGGTCACCCGCTGCCGCGCCGGGACACCCCGTCAAAGGTTGATGGCACGGCAGTTTACGGCATTGATGTCAAGCGCCCCGGGATGCTGATTGCCACGGCAAAGGTCAGTCCGATATTTGGCGGCGTGGTGAAAAGCCATAATGACAAGGCCGCCCTTGCCCTGCCCGGTGTCCGGGCGGTGGTGCCGGTTCCCGCCGGGGTCGTCGTGGTGGCCGACAGCTATTGGCAGGCCCATATGGCGGCAGAGCAGCTTGACATTATTTTCACCCCCGGCCCCAACGGCGGGGTAACCAGTGACAATATTTCAGCAGCCCTGCATCAGGGTCTTGAAGAGGACGGACTGGTTGCCCTGAACAAAGGCGATGCCAGGGCCGAAATTGATCACGGGACCGGGCAAACACTGTCCGCTATTTACGAGACCCCCTATCTGGCCCATAGCTGTATGGAGCCGATGAGCTGCACGGCGGAGGTGACGGCGGACAGCTGCCATATCTGGGCCCCGACCCAGTCACCGGGTGCCGCGCGGGCGCTCGCGGCAAAAATATGCGGTCTGCCGCTCGACAAGGTCCGGGTGGAGGTGACCTTTCTTGGTGGCGGCTTTGGCCGTCGGGGCGAGACCGATTTTGTCGAGCAGGCGGTGCTCGCCTCAAAAGCACTGCGTCGCCCGGTCAAGCTGATCTGGTCGCGGGAGGAGGATATTGCCCATGATTTTTATCGTCCGGCCTCGGTCACCCGGCTGCGGGCGGCATTTGGCAAGGACGGCACAGCGCTGGCCTTTGACTGTCGGCTTGTCGCGCCGTCAATATTGGCCCGGGTGGCCCATTTTCCGAAAAGCATGCTGGATAATGCCGCCGTCGACGGCCTGAGCGATCAGCCTTACGGCTTTCGGAATGCCCGGGTTGACTATGTCCGCCGTGACCTTGGTATTCCGGTCGGCTGGTGGCGTTCTGTCGGCCAGTCACAGAATGCTTTTGTTCGTGAAAGCTTTATCGACGAGCTGGCCCATATGCGGGACGAAGACCCTTTCGCGTTGCGCCGTCGCCTGCTCGGGGCAGACATGCGCCATATCGGCACACTTGATCTGGTGGCGGAAAAATCCGGCTGGCACAATCCGCCTGAACCGGGCCGGGCGCGAGGTGTTGCGCTGGTCAAAAGCTTTGGCAGCTATGTCGCACAGGTGGTGGAAATCTCCCGCACCGGCGACAATGCGGTTAAAATTCATAAAGTTACCTGCGCGGTTGATTGCGGTACGGTGATCAACCCGTCGATTGTCGAGGCCCAGATTCAAAGTGCGGTAATCTATGGCCTGACCGCCGCAGTGGACGGCGAGATCACCATAAAGGACGGCGCGGTCGAGCAAAGTAATTTTCATGATTATCCGGCGCTTAAAATCGCCAATATCCCGGAAATTAATGTTCATCTTGTCCCGAGTGCGGAACCCCCGGCAGGCATTGGTGAACCGGGTCTGCCGCCGCTGGCCCCGGCGCTCGCCAATGCGATTTTTGCCCTGACCGGAAAGCGGCTGAGATCCCTGCCCTTTTCCCGCGCGGGGATGGAGGTCACGTAGCAGGTTACGAGAGGGCGTCAATCCGGACCAGGGCAGCATCGGCAATCGAATTCTGCGGGCCGAGGGGCGGCGCTTTATGAAAATGGACAGCAGGATATTGTGCCGCGACCCCGTCAACCGCATGATAGATTTCCTCAAGCAACCGCCCGGGGAACAGCAGGAACGGCAGGATGACAGCCGCGCGGTAATGGGACCGCGCCGCCTGTTCAAGGGCCGGGACAAGCATTGGCAGACTATGCCCGGCATAGCAATATCTTATGTGATGCGCCGGTAGCCTCTGATGGAGTTTCTGGCACAGATTTATTGTCTGGTCGGCGACCCTGCGGTCCGGCGATCCGCGCCCGACCACCAGTATTTCACAGTCTTCTTGCAGAAAAGGCGTCACCACATGGACTGCGGCGTCAATCACCGGCGGGCAGAGGCCGAGCGCCGCGCCGTAACGCAAGGTCATATCCGGGTGTTTTTGCTGAAAGCGGTTGAGTATATCCGGAATGTCCCGGTGGCTGTGGTCCGCCGCATAAAGGGTCAGCGGCTGGGCAATGATGTTGCGCTCCCCCTGATCATAAATATCCTGCAAAGCATCTTCTATCGTTGGCTGGTTGAATTCGAGAAAGGCCCCGGTGATCATCTGCCCCGGTCGTCTTTGCCGGATTTTTTCCACCAGACGGAAAAATTCGGGCGCGGCATCAGGATTCCGGCTACCGTGACCACAGATCAGGATAGCGGGCGTGGAGGCGCTCATGGCTCAAGCTTTGGCGGGGCGGTTTTATAGTCAACCGGGGTTTTTGAGAAATTAATCGGATTGGCAACCGTTGGAATGACCGTGCCGTCGGGCCGGGTTATCTCGCGCCGCATATTACGGTGAATGACCTGCGGATCATCAAAGGCTTCGGCAATATTATTCACCGGGCCGCAGGGGACGTTATGCTCTTCGAGCAGCCGGATCCATTCGGCAGTATTTTTCTGCTGCATAATGGCCTCGATCAGCGGGACGAGCCGGTCGCGCTGCCCGACCCGGACGGCATTGGTCGGATATTCCGTGATCCAGTCCTCCTGCCCGCACAGGCGGCAAAAGCTGCGGAACTGGCTGTCATTGCCAATGGCGAGGATCAGGAAACTGTCCGCCGTCGCCATGACCTGATAGGGGACGATATTGGGGTGGGCATTGCCCATGCGCGTCGGGGCCGTGCCACCGACCAGATAATTCATATTCTGGTTGGCGAGCATCGCGACCTGACAATCGAGCAGGGCAAGGTCAATATATTGCCCCTCTCCCGTGCGCTCACGATGGGCAAGGGCGGCGAGAATGCCGACGGTCGCATACATGCCGGTCATCAGGTCGGCGACGGCAACGCCAACCTTTTGCGGCGGGCCGTCCGGCTCCCCGGTGATGCTCATCAAGCCGCCCATGGCCTGAATAAGAAAATCATATCCCGGACGCTGTGCATAGGGGCCGGTCTGGCCAAAGCCGGTAATCGAGCAATAGACAAGCCCCGGATTGAGTGTCTTCAGGCTGTCATAATCAAGGCCGTATTTCTTCAGGCCGCCGACCTTGTAATTTTCCACCAGAATATCACTGTCCCGGACGAGGGCGCGGATTTCCGCCTGCCCTTCTTTGGTCGTGATGTCAATCTGGCGGCTCACCTTGTTACGGTTGGTGCAGAGAAAATATCCGGCGTCGCCCTGCCCGCCATCCGCCGGGGCAAGGAAGGGCGGCCCCCAGACCCGGGTATCATCACCGACTGCGGGCCGTTCGATCTTGACGACTTCTGCCCCGAGGTCGCCGAGCATCTGGGTTGACCACGGCCCGGCCAGCACCCGGCTCAGGTCAAGAACCCTGATATGGGACAGTGGCCCGGCCATCTCTAGTCCTCCGTGCCGAATTTAATACCCTGGGCCAGCGGCAGGGTGCGGGAATAATTCAGGGTGCTGGTCATGCGCCGCATATAGGCCTTCCAGCTGTCCGAGCCGCTTTCGCGGCCTCCGCCGGTTTCCTTTTCCCCGCCGAATGCCCCGCCGATTTCCGCGCCGCTGGTGCCGATATTAACGTTGGCAATGCCGCAATCACTGCCGGATTCAGAGGTAAAAATTTCGGCCTCCTGTATGTCCCGGGTGAAAATGGCCGATGACAGCCCCTGCGGCACATCATTCTGACGCCGGATCGCCTCCTCCAGATCGTCATAGGCAAAGATATAGAGGATGGGCGCAAAGGTTTCCTGCCTGACATTATCCTCTGCCCCGGCCATTTCGACAATCGCCGGGGTGACATAGCATGCCCCGGGATATTTATTGGCAAGCGTCCGCCCGCCACCGGTGATGACGGCCCCCAGTGCGCCGGCACGTTCCAGCGCCGCCGTCATATTATCAAGCGCTGCCTGATCAATCAGCGGCCCGACCAGCGTCGCCGGATCAAGCGGGTCGCCGATGGCAAGCGTCGCATAGGCCGCCTTCAGGCGCGGCACCAGATCATCATAAATATCCCGGTGGACAAATACCCGCCGGGTTGAGGTACAGCGCTGGCCACAGGTGCCGACTGCACCAAATAATATGCCCTGAAACGCCAGATCAAGATCGGCGGACGGCGCGACAATAATTGCGTTATTGCCGCCAAGCTCAAGGATGCTGCGGCCAAAGCGCGCGGCGACCTTTGGCCCGACAATGCGGCCCATGGCACAGCTGCCGGTGGCGCTGATCAGTGGAACCCTGCTGTCATCAACCATGATTTCGCCGATGTCGCGTTCGCCGATCAGAATCTGGCTCAGATTTTGCGGAACGTCCGTGCCGAAACTGTCGCAGGCCCGATCAAATAATTTCTGGCAGGCCATGGCGGTCAGCGGGGTTTTCTCTGATGGTTTCCAGAGGATGCTGTTGCCGCAGACCAGGGCCAGCGCCGCATTCCATGCCCAGACCGCGACCGGAAAATTAAAGGCTGAAATAATGCCGACCGGGCCAAGCGGCAGCCAGTATTCGCGCATCTTGTGGCCGGGCCGTTCGGAGGCAATGGTCAGCCCGTAAAGCTGACGGCTCAGGCCGACGGCAAAATCACAGATATCGATCATTTCCTGAACCTCGCCGAGGCCTTCCTGATAAATTTTGCCGCTTTCAAGGGACACCAGCGCGCCGAGGGCCTGCTTTTCCTCGCGCAGTATCTCGCCCAGCAGCCGGACCAGTTCGCCGCGCTGCGGGGCCGGGACGCTGCGCCAGCTTTCAAAGGCCGTGACAGAGGCGGCAATTTTATCAGCGGCGCTGTCCGGGCTGTCCATGGCGACATTGGCGATCTTCTGGCCGTCGCGCGGGCTGTGGACGGTGAGGGTGCCGCCGTTCAGGTCTTCTTCTGACAGGCCGAGCCGGGTAAAGATTTGCTGGATATTCATGATTTTTCCTGTTGTGTAATGGTGGCTGTTCTAATCTGTTCAAGGGTTGCCGCCGGGGTCAGGGCCTCGGCATCAACCATAATTTCGATCAGGGTGGCTTTGTCAGCCTGCAGGGCCTGTGTGAAAGCCGGGGCAAAATCCGCAGTTTTACGGACAGTGACGCCGTGCAGACTGAAACTTCGGGCAAGGGCGGCGAAATCCGGATTGGTCAGGCCGGTGCCGATTACCCTGCCGGCAAAATGTCGCTCCTGATGCATGCGGATGGTACCATACATGCCGTTGTTAAACAGCAAAATGATAATATTGACCCCGTGGTGGCTGAGGGTCGCCATTTCCTGCGACGTCATCATAAAGTCGCCGTCGCCGGTAAAGCACACCACCGGCCTGTCGGGACAGGTGAGCTTCGCGGCAATCGCCGCCGGCAGGCCATAGCCCATGGCGCCGCTGGTCGGGGCGAGCTGGCTGCGGTATTTTTTATAGACCATAAAACGGTGCAGCCAGATGGAAAAATTCCCGGCCCCGTTGGTCAGGATGGCCTCGTCGGGCATATCCCGGCGCAGATGATCATAGACCGCGCCGATATCGACATCCCCGACCGTCGGCAGAGGCCGGTTCCAGTCGAGATAGGATGCGCGGGCGGCGGCCAAGTCAGCGGTCCATGACGGTGAGGGGATTTCGGGCAGACCACAAAGCGCGCGGGCAATATTTGCCATGCTGCTGTTGATGGCCATAAACGGGCGATGGACATGGCCGCTGTCTTCCGCCCCGTTATGGATCATGATGATCTTCTGGTCCGGAAAGGGTATGTCAAACAGCCGGTAGCCGCCCGTGGTGATCTCGCCAAGCCTCGGGCCGATGCACAGGATAAGGTCGGCGGATTTTATTCGATTGGCAAGAGCCGGATTGAGGCCGATACCAACATCACCGATATAGTTGTCAAGCCGGTTATCCACCAGATCCTGACAGCGGAAGGATACCGCAACCGGTAGATGGTTTTTCTGGATAAAATTCTGAACATTGTTCACGGATTCCTTGTCCCACCCAGACCCGCCGAGCAGAAGCAGCGGTTTTTTTGCCGCACACAGGGCGTCATGAAGTGTTTTCAGGTCGTCCGGGGAAATACAGGCATGAGCCGCCCGGGCCGGCAGAATTCCGGCGCAGGGAATGTCATCTTTAAGCATATCTTCCGGCAGGGCAAGGACCACAGGACCCGGACGGCCACTGAGGGCAACATGAAAGGCGCGGGTAACATATTCCGCCATGCGCGCGCCGGTGTCTATCTGTGCGACCCATTTGGCAAGGGGGCCGAACATCTGCCGGTAATCAACTTCCTGAAAAGCCTCGCGATCTGTGTGGTTACGGGCAACCTGGCCGATAAACAGGATCATCGGGGTTGAATCCTGAAAGGCGGTATGAACCGCAACGGCGGCATTGGCGGCCCCCGGTCCCCTGGTGACGAAACATATTCCCGGCCTGCCGGTCAGCTTGCCACTGGCCTCGGCCATATTGCCGGCTCCGCTTTCCTGACGGCAGGTGATCAGGTCAATGCGGTCTTTTGCATCATAAAGCGCATCCAGCACCGGCAGATAGCTTTCTCCCGGCACGCAAAAGGCTTTTTCAACATGGTTTTCCACCAAAATCCGGACCAGGCAGCGGGCCGCAGTTTCTTTTTTCATTTTATTACCAATTAACAGTATTTAAATCGTTATTTCCATAATAAGTGAACATAAGTCAATATATAATGAACAAAATAATATATATTACTACAAATTATAGCCTGCGGTTAAATTTTTCCGACAGAATTATATGGCTTTCGGTTTTGATGATGCCGTCCATCATGGCGATTTCGGTCAGAACCTGATCCATATGCTGATTATTGGCGGTCCGGACGAGGGCAATAAAGTCATGACCTCCGGTGACGGTGACCAACGAGATTACCTCGGCCATGCTCTGCATTTTTTGCTCTATCTGCCGGGCTTTTTTCGGGTCCCGGGTAATCAGGACGTAACAGGCCGAGTGATTCTCACCCTGACTGTCCTTCAGGGTCACGGTATAGCTGTCGATAATCTTTTCTTCGAGCCGTGCGAGCATCATGTGAATGGTGGAGCGCGCAAGGTCAAGCTGTCGGCCAAGTTCTGCCGCGCTCATCCGGCTGTTGATTTTCAGCAGATCAAGAAGCTGCTGTTCTTTTTCCTGTAACGCCATAACAGGCCCTTGTGATTTTTATCAATAAGGTCCGATTATATATGACGATTGTTTGAATTAATAGTGTAAATGTTCACTAATCATGTTTTTTTGCAAAATAGGGCAGAATTTTTTTGCCGAGTAATTCTATGGCGGTTTTGACATCCGGACCAAGGGGTCCGCCAAGATTGATCTGGGTTATGCCGGCATCGCGCAATTCTTCGATCTGGTCGATAACATCCCGGGGTCGCCCGGTCAGGCCGAGTTTCAGCATATCGCGGGTCACGGCCTTTTGTGCCGTTTCATAGTCCTGATTGCTGATCAGGCGGCGGATTTCGTCAAAATCCTCTGTCTTCAGTCCGATGGTTGCCAGCGCCTCTGCCTCCAGATAGGGACCGAAATAGGCAATCATCCGGCGCATGGCGGCTTCGGCTTCCTCACCATCCTCGGAAAGGCTGAGCCAGGCGCATCCGGCAATGTCAAAATCCCGATCATATTTTGGGCCGCTTTTATTATACCGCTGGCCCCGGCGGATACAGTCAACCATGCGCCGGGCCGAGGCGGGCGGCGTAAGCATCGGCAGACTGCCGTCGCCGATTTCGCCGGACAGGGCAAGGAATTCATCGCCAAAGGCGCAGACATAGATTGGCACATCGGGCCGCAGGGGCTTGAAACGCAGATAACATTGATCTGACCAGTCAAAATGTCGGCTGTGATGTTCGACCACCTCCCCCCTGAGCAGCCGCCGGATCAAATCGACCGATTCGCGGACAACCTCGAGAATATCCCGGCAATCAACCCCGGCCCAGGCCACCATATCATAGGTATGCAGGCCGATGCCGATTACCGCCCGCCCGTTGGACAGCTCATCCAGCGTCGCAAGGTATGAGGCAATTTCAACCGGATTGGTGGTATAGGGATTGGGACCGACGCTGCCGATTTTGATGCGGCTTGTTGCCTGGGCCACGGCGGAGGTCACAACCCAGGTATTCTTCATGAAGATGTCATGGGGATACCAGACATAGTCGAATCCGGCCAGCTCGGCCTGTTGGCTGAAGCGGACGATATCCGGAACCCGACCCAGATTTTCTATGAAGCGAATGCCGAATTTCATAATTTACTATCCTTGAGTTAGCTGGCGGTTAGCTGTCTGTGGTTATATGAGAAATCATAAAACAGACCGGGGCCAAAGTCAAAGTTTCCGGATTTAAAAAATTGTTCTGAAAAGTAATATCTGTTACCTGTGACAGACAGGGGTTTTTGAAGGAGCTGGCACGTGACAAGGACAGAGAAATTACCCGTTATGGTGTTGGGCGGTGGTCCGGCCTCGGTCTTTACGGCCTGCGGGCTGGTGAAGCTCGGCTTCCGGGTCGGGCTGATCACCCGTCCTCGGCCATTCCCGGCATGGGAGGGGCTGTCGGAACGCCCCCGGGTCAGCCTGCGTCATTTCGGCTTTGTCAAAACACTGGCGTCAATCGGGCCGAAGGTCGCGCGCGCGGCGCATTGGAACGGTGTCTCCCGGGTCCAGAATCAGGAATATATCCTTGAGCGCCAACGATTTGACCAGGCCCTGCTTGAGGATGCCATGGACAAGGGGGTTGAGGTGATCCGGGGCCGGGTTGAAAATGTGAAACGACAGCGGGCATGCTGGCACATATCCTGTCAGACCGCACAGGGCGCCCGGACCTTTGCCACGAATTTTCTGGTTGAGGGCCGGGGGCGTGAAGCCCGGCTCGGGCGCAGATTATCCGGCAGTGATGTCGTCACGGCCCCGGCAACATCGGCGCTGCTGAAATCATACCGGGTGAGTATGGACCGTCCGGCAATGACCTCGGTTGCTGCTTTCGCCAAAGGCTGGGCCTGGTTTTTGCGTGACGGGGCCGGCATGGCAATATTACAGATATTTATCGGCAGTGAGCGGGGGGATTTGCCGCCGAAAGACGGTCTTGAGGTATATTTTTCCGCTCTGACCGGTCAGATAGACGAAGCGGAAGACTGGCTGGACGGGGCGCAGGCAGAGGATAGCGCGGTTTCCGTCCGTACTGCGGCGGCTACCCTGACCCGCCCTGCGGGGGGTAAAGATTTTCTGGTGGTCGGGGATGGCTCGCTTGCCCTTGACCCGCTGTCGGGCAACGGCATTTTCTATGCCATCGGCAGTGGCCTTGCGGCGGCCCCGGTGATCAATACCCTGATTAACAGACCGGCGGACGGTGATCTGGCGTTACAGTTTTACCGGGAACGGATAGAGCTGGCCTTTGCCGGAGGCTGTCAGAGCGCCCGGGAATTCTATGCGAGCGAACAGCGCTGGCCCGGGCAGCCATTCTGGCAGGCCCGCCGGAACTGGCCCGTTGAGGCATCATCTGCGGGTTCACTGTCCGGGACAGCTGAACTTTGCCGGAAGCCGGTGGTCAGAGATGGTTTTATCACCGGTGAAGAGGTGATTGTAACGCCTGATCATCCGCGCGGTGTGTGGCAGGTGGACGGGGTGCCGCTGGTGCCGCTGCTGCGGTCGGCTGGCAGCGGGGAGGGTATGGCGGCAGCATTCGGGGTGACGGCAGGGCAGCTGGCCGCCGCGCGGCGCTGGCTCGCGGAACATAATATTAGCGGATAGGAAAGACGATTACAGAGACTGCTGACATCAGAATAAAGCGCGCATTACGCTGGACCGGCGGCTTTATCCGGCCCGAGGTGAAGGCCCTGTGTCTGGTGATGCTGCTGGCGGCACTGATGACCTCCTTTGCCCTGATGCAGCCTTACTTTACCAAAATCCTGATTGATGACGGCTTGCTTAAGGGCCATATGGACAAGGTGATCCGTTTTGCCGGGCTGATCGTCATCATGGGCATCGTCGCCTTTATCATCAGCGGGATTAACCGCTGGCTTTATGTCGGGCTGTCCGGGCGGATATTGTTTCGGCTGCGGGAGGATGTCTATGGCCATCTGATGAAGCTGTCGCCGGATTTTTACGCTCACTGGCGTACGGGCGATATTGTCTCGCGCCTTGACGGTGATGTGGCGGCGGTTCAGCGTTTTGCCACCGACAGTCTGCTTGCGGTGGTCAATGGCGCGCTTGCGCTTGTCGGCAGTCTGGCGATTATGCTGTTCCTGAGCTGGCAGCTGACAGTGATTGCCTTTGCCCTGCTGCCGCTACAGGTCATATTCCTGCGCTGGATGCGGCCCCGGCTGGAACGGGCCAGCCGGATTTTACGGGAAAAATCCGCCGATATCAGCAGCTTTTTTATCGAAAGCCTGTCGTCGGTCAAGCTGATCCAGTCGATGTCGGGTGAGGGGCGCGAACAGGCGCGTCTGTCGCATCTTAACCGCAGCTATCTTGACGATCTGCTGAAATTGCAGATTATTTCCCATGTCACTGGCGGGGTGCCGGGGCTGCTGACGACCACGGCGACGGCATTTGTCTTTGTGATCGGCGGCTATTATGTCACCGGCGGGGCGGCAACCATCGGCACATTGATTGCCTTTTCCGCCTATATGGCGCGGGCCACCGGGCCGGTGCAGACCTTTCTTGGCCTCTATGTCGCCTGGCAGCGGGCGATGGTCAGTCTGGTCCGGGTTGAGGAAATTAAAAGTCAGAAAATTGCCGTAACCGATCCGGTGCAGCCCATTGTGATTGGCGCGCGGGCGCGCGGCGACCTCAGGCTGGACGGGGTCAGCTTTTTTTATGACGACGCGGAAAGACGCGGGGTTCGGGATCTGTCGCTTCATATTCCGCCGGGCCAGAAGATATTGATCAGCGGGCCGTCCGGGGCCGGCAAATCAACCCTGATCAATCTGCTGCACCGTCATTATGATCCGGCGCATGGGGGGATTTTCCTTGACGGGGTGGCCTGCCCTGATATTGCCCTGAAAGAATTGCGCCACATTATCGCGGTGGTCGATCAGAATACCATCCTGTTTCATGGCACGATAAAAGACAATATCACCTATGGTGTCGGGACAGCCAGCCTGGAACAGGTGACAGAGGCGGCCCGCGCCGCCCGGATTGACGAGTTTATTCAGGACCTGCCGGATAAATATGACACTGTGATCGGTGAGCGCGGGGCGCGGCTTTCCGGCGGGCAGAAACAGCGGTTGTCGATCGCCCGGGCCTTGCTGATGGCGCCGAAACTGCTGATCCTTGACGAGGCAACCTCCGCCGTGGACCGGGAAACCGGGGCGGAAATTCAGGCGATGCTTGACCGGTATTTTGCCGACTGTACCCGGATAATTATCAGCCACCACCGGGAGGCCGTCGGCGCGGTTGACCGGATATTTACGATGGCGGATGGCAGGTTAAGCGAGGACATGCTGGGCGGGGACAGGCCATGAAGGTTCGTTTCGGGCTGGTCGATAGCGGTCTGTCGGACAGGCAGCCTGCGGTTGCCGGGTGGCATTTTACCGCCGGGGGCCGACAGCCTGTGCAGCCGGACCGGTTGGGCCATGGCTCGGCGATTTGCGATATAGCAAGGCACCATGCCCCGGATATACTGATCTATAATGCCCGGGTATTTGACGACCGTGGGGTGACGACGGCGGCGATTGTTGCGGCGGCCATCGACTGGCTGACAGATGAGAATGTTGATATAATTAATTTAAGCCTCGGCCTGAGGCAGGACCGCCCCGTGCTTGCCGCCGCCTGCGGGCGGGCGCTGGAGGCGGGGAGTGTTGTGATTGCCGCTGCGCCGGCACGCGGGGCAAAGACCTATCCGTCTGCTTACGGCGGGATTATCCGCGCCACCGGCGATGCGCGCTGTGATGTGGCGGAGGTGTCTTTTCTTGACAGCCCGCAGGCCGATTTTGGCGGCTGTCCCCGGGGAATGGGTTCAGGACCGGATACCCTGCCCCGGGTTGGCGGGGCCAGCATGGGCTGTGCACATATTTCCGGTCAGGTCGCGGCTTACCTGCGGGCGGGCGGCGATAAGAATATGGTGCGGGAATGGCTTGTCTCCAGAGCAGAATATCGCCATAATGAACGCCGGACAGAATAATATGACAGAAAATTTTTCCATAACAGGCTCGGAAGACTGGCTGCTGCGGCTCAACCGGACCATCTGCAAGCTGGGCCGGGCGGCTTTTGAAGACAGTCTGTTCGATCTGGTCAATGCCGTGGTTCAGGTGGACCATTGTGCAGTTTTCATCAATAATAATGACGGCACGACCGCCCATCTTTTTACCAAAAGCAAGCTGGATGAGGATATCTGCCGCACCCTTGCCCATGCCTATACCGAACGATTTCATGCCCGGGACCCCAATCTTGTGATGCCTGAACGGCAAAAACAGGAAAGGCAAAATAGCGGGGACATTAAAATGACCCTGTTGCCACATATCCCGGCCAGTGAATATGACAGCGCCTATGACGAGAGCTACAAGGCGCAGTTTTTCACCGATACCGGATTGATTGACAAGGTCTCCAGCCTGCTGCAGACCCGGCAATATACCATCTATTGCAGTTTTTACCGCCTGAAGGGTTCCGGGCGGTTCAAACGCGGGGAATTTGAGGAGTTATCGCGGATTTTGCCAATCCTGACCAACCTGATCTTCAAGCATTCCCTGCTTGTGGGCCGGGTTGAAAAACAGAATGTTCCGGACTCTGTCCCGGACCCCATTGTCACCCGCCTGCCGCTCAGCCGGTCGGGGGAGGCCATGTCGGGGCTTCTTGACAGTCGCAACAAGGTGTTTGCCCGGCTGACTGCGCGCGAGCGGCAGGTCTGTCTCAGAATTTTGCAGGGCTATACGTCAGAGGCGATATCCCTTGACCTGAAGGTGGCAATATCAACCATTCACACCTACCGCAAGCGCGCCTATGCCAAGCTCGGTATTTCTTCGCAGAATGAGCTGTTCAGCCTGTATCTCGAATATATTCCCCTGACAGGGTAATGAGACAGGGTAATGGTCAATTTCATTGCAATATTTTCTATGTTGATGTATGGATGAATTCATGCCGCAGATTAAATAACGGCTTAAGCCGGGTATCTGCTGCCACCGTATATGGATGAAAATACGGCATAACCTATTCTGATGATTCGAGGGGATCTGACATTATCCGGCCCGCATTCGGCAGGCCGGGAGTGTTGACTATATGTGATCACTTCAACCAAGGAAAAGGAGTATATTCTATGACTGAAACCCTTCAATCTGACCGGTCCTGGGGCCGGGGCATCATAATCGGACTGGTGATTGCAATCATCACGGCGGCGATGATGATGATCATGATGAAAGCCGGGGCCTTGCCGTTGCCGAAACCGCTTGGTCTGGCTTTTGCGGAAAGAATAGTGGGCCACGCCCTGCCGATGCCGGTCGGGGTGCTGTTTCATGCCGCCTATGTGACCTTCTGGTCGGTGGTATTCGTGCGGTTCTTTCCGCGCCGGGATATTGTCACGGCCCTGTTGCTTGCGGTCGTGCTTTGGCTTGGTGTATTGGTGGTATTCTTTCCGCTGGTCGGCTGGGGATTTGCCGGCAGTGCCATCAGTCCGAAATTGATCCCGGCATCTTTCATGCCGCATCTGTTGTTTGGCTTGCTGTTGTGGGCGTTACATAAATATGCCCGCCGTAAAGAGGTCCAGACCGGGGAATAATAATCCGGATAATATAAAAATTTTGATATTTTCAGGTTATATGCTGTCTGTCCCCCTTTATGAGGACAGACAGCAATTTATTTAACATCTATAATAGTCCTGAAAAAACACCATTATTTTATTCAGGGAAACATAAATTATGTCAGACGAAAAAACGGCTTCACGGAAATTTGCCTCTCAGGCGGATCTGGAAGAAAAGAAAATCACCTTTGCCAAATTGTCCGATAATGCCTATGCCTTTACCGCTGAGGGCGACCCGAATACCGGGGTAATTATTGGCGATGACTGTGTCATGGTGATGGACACCCAGGCGACACCGGTGATGGCCCAGCTGGTGATTGACCGGATCAGGACGGTGACGGACAAGCCGATCAAATATGTCGTGATGAGCCATTATCACGCGGTCCGGGTTCTCGGCGCGAGCGGCTATCATCCGGAGCATATTATTGCCAGCATGGACACGCGCGACCTGATTGTCGAACGCGGTGAACAGGATTATAAATCGGAATATGAACGTTTCCCGCGCCTGTTTGACGCGGTGGAAAGCATTCCCGGCCTGACCTGGCCGACCATGACTTTCCGTGGCGAGATGACCCTGTGGCTCGGCAGTGTCGAAGTCCAGTTGAAACAGGTTGGGCGCGGCCATACCAAGGGCGATACCATCGCCTGGCTGCCAAAGGACAAGGTATTGTTCAGCGGTGACCTGGTTGAATTTGGCGCCACCCCCTATACCGGCGATGCCTATCTTGAGGACTGGCCGGCAACGCTGGATAATCTGGCGGCATTAAAGCCTGAAAAGCTGGTGCCGGGGCGCGGCGAGGCGTTGATGACGGCGGAACAATGTCAGGAGGGTCTGACAGAGACCCGGGCCTTTATCAGCGACATGTATGGCTCGGTCAAGGCCTGTCAGCAGAAGGGCATGGACCTCAACAGCACCTATAAGGCGACCATGGCGGCGCTCAGCCCCAAATATGGTGACTGGGTGATTTTCGAACATTGTTTGCCCTTTGATGTCACCCGGGCCTATGATGAATGTCAGGGCATTCGCGACCCGCGCATCTGGACCGCAGAACGCGACATGAAAATGTGGCAGGATCTGGAAGGTTAGGCCGTTTGAGAAGCAGGAAACAAGATAATGTTGAATACCTATACATGGCCTGAATATCCCTATATTCAGTCGGAAGAGCAGAAAAACGGTACTCCCGTGCGCCATCCGGTGGTGATCATCGGCGCCGGGCTGATCGGTCTGACCGCAGCGCTTGATTGCGCCCGCAAGGGGATAAAGACGATTATTCTCGACGATAACAATACCGTCAGCGTCGGCTCGCGGGCGGTATGTTATGCCAAACGGCCTCTGGAGGTTTGGGACCGGCTCGGGGTGGCGGACAAGATGGTTGAAAAAGGCATCAGCTGGAATCTCGGCAAGGTTTTCTTCAAGGAGGATCTGGCCTACGAATTTGATCTGCTGGCGGAAGAAGGCCACAAGATGCCGGCGATGATCAATCTTCAGCAATATTACTGCGAACAATATCTGGTGGATGAGGTCATGCGTCATACTGACATGATTGATCTGCGCTGGAAGCACCGGCTGATCAGCATGACCCGCCATGAGGATCATACCAGCCTGCAGGTTGAAACGCCGGACGGGGTCTTTACCATGGAAAGTGACTGGCTGATCGCCTGCGACGGCGCCAACAGCAAGGTGCGCGAGATGGTTCATGCGGAATTCACCGGCCAGTTTTTTCAGGACCGGTTCCTGATCGCCGATGTGGTGATGAAGGCGGATTTTCCGACCGAACGCTGGTTCTGGTTTGACCCGCTGTTTCACAAAAATCAGTCGGCTTTGTTGCATAAACAATCGGACGATGTCTGGCGGCTGGATTTTCAGATGGGCTGGGACGCCGACCCGAAAGAGGCGACCAAGCCGGAAAATGTCATCCCGCTGATCAAGGCGATGCTCGGCAATGATACCGAATTTGATCTGGAATGGGTGTCGATTTATCAGTTTGCCTGTCGGCGGATTGATAATTTCCGTTATGGCCGGGTGCTGTTTGCCGGGGACGCGGCGCATCAGGTCTCGCCCTTTGGCGCACGCGGGGCCAATACCGGGGTGCAGGATATTGATAATCTGGCCTGGAAATTAAAACTGGTGATGGCGGGCGCGGCCCCGGACTCGCTGCTTGACAGCTATAACGAGGAACGGTCTTTTGCTGCCGATGACAATCTGTTGAATTCCACCCGCTCCACCGATTTCATCACGCCGAAAAACAAGGGCAGCCGGATATTCCGCGATGCGGTGCTGGAACTGTCGAAGAAATATGAATTTGCCCGGCCTCTGGTCAATAGTGGCCGGTTGTCCACCCCGACGCCCTATGTCAACTCGTCATTGAATACCCCGGATGAGGAGGATTTTGACGGCGGTATTCTGCCGGGGACCAATTGTATCGATGCCCCGATCACGGTGGCGGGTGAGCCTGGCTGGCTGCTGAATATGCTGGGCGAGGATTTTACGCTGCTGGTATTTGGTGATGCGCCGGGCGAGCGCGAGATTTCCTGTGGCCCGGTTAGCGTCAGGGTACTTACTGTCGGCGATGATATAGAAGACCGGGACGGGCTGCTCGCCGCAAGATATGACGGTGAAAATGGCGCGGTATATCTGATTCGCCCGGATCAGCATGTTGCCGCCCGCTGGCGAAAATTTGACCAGGACAAGATAGCCGCCGCCATGGCCCGGGCCACCGGCCAGATGGAAACAAAGACAGCAGCAGGAGAGTAATGATGGCGCTGAATTTAAAAAAGAATATTGCCCGTCCGGATGATTTTTATCAGGAACTGATTGATATGCAGCGGGACCTGAGTGAGGAAGAGGCACAATTAATGAATGCCAAGCTGATCCTGATCCTGTCCAATCATATCGGCGATGCCGAAACCCTGTCCGAAGCAATGAAGCTCGCCCGGGATTAAATGGCTAAATTATGCCATGGCCCCGATTTCAAGGGTTATATTGACGATCTATCGCTCATTTGATACTATTCTGCAAAGACTGCGGCAATATACGTATCATAATATAGGGAGTGAATGGATATAACTTACCCTGTTGAGAATGTGACGGCGACAGATCGCGCCGATCTTTGGGAGCAATCGCTGAAGAATGTATGCGGCGGATTCCGGACTATTTCGCGCGACTGGTCAAAATTCCAGGGCAATATTGAACTGCGCAATATTGGTGGATTTGACGTTGCCGGTATTTCGATGAATGCCGACAGGGTGGTGCGGTCAAAAAAGCAGATTGCCGAGAGTGATGATAAATACTGCTTTCTGATTATGCAGATGCAGGGTTGTGCCTTGCTGTCCCAGCGCAATAACGAAGCCTTTCTGGAGCCGGGCGATATGGCGTTGATTGACTCCGGTTATCCCTCCGAATTTTCCTATGACGGGTTTATGCGCCAGATTTCCCTGCATATCCCGCGCGAAACCCTGCAATCCTGTCTGCCGTACCATCATATCGAGGAAGCAAAAACAATTTCCGGCCTCTCGGGAATGGGCGCGGTGACCAAGGATTTTCTCGCCTCGACCTATAAAGAGGCCGGTTTTATCGGTGAAGAAGCCTATCCGGCGGTGCGTTCTGCCCTGCTTGGTTTTCTGACCGCAACCCTGCGCGGCGACCTGCCGACGCAGATCATGGATCAGAAAGCGCGGCAGCTGTCGCGGATCAAGAAGATTATTGAACAGAATTTAACCGATCCGGATTTATGTCCGGCGCGGATTGCCCGGATGAGCGGTATATCCCCGCGCCATCTGCATCGCCTGTTCAAGGGCGAAGGGGTGTCTTTCGGGGAATGGGTCCGCCGCCGCCGCCTGTCGGAGGCGCGCCGACAACTGGCCAACAAGCATTTTCTGGATCACAGCATTATCCAGATTGCCTTTCAGTGGGGATTCAATGATGCGGCCCATTTCAGCCGCACATTCCGCAAGGAATTTGGCCAGTCCCCCCGGGACTATAGAAGACAGATCAGATTGTCTGAACAGCGCCTGTAGGGACGACCCATCGGGGAAAACATCGTTATTTTGTCACTCAGGGACATTTATGCTGGCGCGCTCAGGCAAGAGAGTATTATATGTAAAATGCTAGTATGTGAAAATAGAACCATAAAAATCAATTATAATCCAAACGTTAAATTTAAGGAGACGAACATGCGGGAAACCATTACATCAACATTTATGCGCAAATTGACCGGGACAACCTGTTTTGCGGCCTTGATTGCGGCCGGAACAGTGACCGGGGCCATGGCGGCAGATGAAGAGGTCTTCAAGGGCCTTGAAGAAATTGTTATCACGGCGTCCAAGAGGACAGAAACCGTTCAGGAATCCGGCATGGCGGTGACCGCCATCGGCGCCCAGGACCTTGAAAGAATGGGGGTTTCGACTTTTGCAGATTTTGCGGTCCGGATCCCGAATCTCGGCTTCGGCAACGCCACATCCGATGGCCGCTTTAACGCCAACTCGCCAACCATTCGCGGGGTTGCCGGTGACAATACCACCGGTTTTTACATTGATGACACGCCGTTGCCGGCCTCTATTATGCCAAGGGTGATGGATATTTCCCGGGTTGAAGTATTGCGCGGGCCGCAAGGGTCGCTTTACGGCGCCCGGTCGATGGGCGGTACGATCCGTCTGATTACCGAACAGCCGGATTTTAACGGCGTTTCCGGCGCGGTTCACGGGAAACTGGCCACGGTAAAAGAAGGTGATGTCGACTGGTCAGTTGACGCCTCCGTTAATCTGCCGGTGGTTGAAGACAAGCTTGCAGTCAGGGCAACAGCCTATTTCGGTCATGATTCGGGGGTGTTTGACCGG
>JALUWZ010000034.1 GCA_027019205.1 Emcibacter sp. | reverse complement strand
TTCACATCCACTTCAACGGTCGGATTGCCCCGGCTGTCGAGAATTTCACGGCCAGTAATGTCAATAATTGCAGTCATTTGTTATCTCCAGAATAAGATAGATAAAATATAATGTTACACCAGCCGGGACTGTTTCACCGCCGCCTCGATAAAGGAGGCAAATAACGGATGCGGCTCAAAGGGTTTTGATTTCAGTTCCGGGTGGAACTGTACGCCAATGAACCACGGGTGATCCGGGATTTCGACAATTTCCGGCAGCATGCCGTCCGGGGATAATCCGGAGAATATCAGCCCGGCCTCTTCCAGAGTCGACCGGTAATTGATATTCACCTCATAGCGATGACGGTGCCGCTCTGAAATGGCCTCACTGCCATAAATAGCGCAGACCTTGCTGTCCGGCAATAATTTGGCTTTATAGGCTCCAAGACGCATGGTCCCCCCCTTGTCACCATCTTCCGAGCGGGTTTGAATGGCCCCGCCCTGCTGCCATTCGGTCATTAGACCAATGATCGGGTGATCGCAGGGGCCGAATTCCGTCGAGTTGGCTCCCTCGATTCCGGCCATATTGCGCGCCGCCTCGACACAGGCCATCTGCATGCCGAAACAAATACCGAAATAGGGGATTTTCTGTTCGCGGGCGAAGCGGGCTGCGGCGATTTTGCCCTCGGCCCCCCGTTCGCCGAATCCGCCGGGTACCAGAATGCCGTCAACATGATCAAAATGGGCTGCAAGATCCGCCCCCTCCTCAAAAATCTTGGCATTATACCATTCTATGGTGACCCCGACATTATTGGCAAATCCCCCATGGACAAGGGCTTCTATCAGCGACTTGTAGGCATCCTTCAATTCGACATATTTACCGACAACCGCAATGGTGACATTGCCTTCCGGGCCATTGACATGGTCCATAATCTCATGCCAGCGGGTCAGATCGGCATCGGTCAGTCCCGGATCAATACCAAAGGCGGACAGGACTTCCGCATCAAGCCCCTCGGCATGATAATTCAGCGGCACCTCGTATATGCTGCTGGCATCCAGTGCCTGAATGACCGCAGATTCACGAACATTGCAAAACAGGGCAATTTTTCGGCGGTCGGAATCCTCAACCTCACGTTCCGAACGACAGACCAGCACATCGGGCTGAATACCGATGCTGCGTAATTCCTTGACCGAATGTTGGGTCGGCTTGGTCTTTAGCTCCCCGGCGGCAGTGAGGTAAGGCACCAGCGTCAGGTGAATATAACAGACATTGGCCTTGCCCAGATCATTGCCCAGCTGGCGAATCGCTTCCATAAAGGGCAGGCTTTCAATGTCACCGATGGTGCCGCCGATCTCGCACAGGACAAAATCCGTCTCTGAATCGACATCCGAGGTGGCAAATTCCTTGATGGCGTTGGTCACATGGGGGATCACCTGCACCGTGGCCCCGAGATAGTCTCCGCGCCGTTCCTTTGCCAGTATATCGCTGTAAATCCGGCCTGAGGTGACATTGTCACTCTGACGGGATGGCACCCCGGTAAAGCGCTCATAATGACCAAGATCAAGGTCGGTTTCGGCCCCGTCATCGGTGACGAAAACCTCGCCATGCTGATAGGGTGACATGGTGCCGGGGTCAACATTCAGATAGGGATCA
>JALUWZ010000033.1 GCA_027019205.1 Emcibacter sp. | reverse complement strand
GGGCGCCATCGTCGCAGTTATCTGGTTTTATACCGGTCATTCAGCCTATTATTCGGGAGGGTCTGCGGATATGTCGGATGGCTGGTGGTTCGGAATGCTGTTGGCTATCGGGCTTGGGGCCGGTTCTACGGGAGGGGCTGATCTGGGGTCAATTTTTGTTGAATCCATCAAGGGATATATCCCGACATTGATTCTGCTGGTTATCATGACCATTGTTGGTCATAGCCTGTATGTTCTTGTCACAACCCATGCTGTTCCGGGGGCTGCCAATCTGGCAATGGTCACGATAACCATTGTGGTAAGCGCTTTCCTGACCAATATGATGCTGAGCTATCTCCGGAAGGCTCTGGCATAGAAATAATCATGGTTTCAGACAGACCCGGGAGGAGATAACCACCTTCCGGGTCAGTTGCGTGTCTGTGTCACGTTGCGGTCATGCCGCCGTCAAAGGCCAGGGCCTGACCGGTGGTGAAACTGTTCTGGTCACTGCACAGCCACAGCATGCCGTTGGCGATTTCGTCTGCGGTGCCGAGCCGGCCCATCGGGATGTTGTTGGCAATATCCTGTTCGCGTTTTTCGCCCTTGTCCCCCTGTAGAACCTGATCGACCATCGGGGTATAGCAGGAGGCCGGGCAGATGGCATTGATGCGGATATTTTTCCGGGCATATTCCAGCGCGGCTGATTTCGTCAGGCCGACGACTGCATGCTTGCTCGCGGCATAGGCCGTGAGGAAAGGTGCGCCGATCAATCCGGCGACCGAGGCGACATTGACAATGACACCCTGCCCCTGAGCCGTCATCTGCTGTAATTCCTGCTGCATGCAGAGGAATACCCCCCTGACATTGATCGCCATAATATGATCGAAATCCCTCAGGCTGATATCGCAGGTTCGCATCAGTCCATGGGCGACACCGGCATTATTGACCGCAATATCCAGCGCGCCGAAATGGTCAATCCCGGCGGTTGTCATCTTTGCCACCTCATCAGGGTTGCTGACATCACAGGGCCGGGCAATGGCGCGACTTTCGTCAAGGTCGAGCAGGGCTATGGTCTCCTCCAGGCCCTTTTTATTGATATCGGACAGGACCAGTTTAGCCCCGGCATCGCGGAATTTCATCGCGGCGGCCCGGCCAAAACCAGACCCGGCCCCGGTGATCTGCACAACTTTACCATCAAAATTCAGATCCATGATATTTTCCTTAAAGCTTTTGATATTCATTTAAAACAGATATGGCTTTTTCGGCCAGCGGGCGGGTGAGCCGTCCGACTTCCTGCGCCCGTGCGCTTGAGGCATTACCATCGAGGCTGCGTTTCATCACCCCCTGAACGATTGCCGCCAGTCTGAAAAAGCTGAAGGCGAGATAAAACGGCCAATGGTCGATGCCGCCCAGGCCCATGCGCGTGGCATATTCACGGACGTAATCCTCTTCCGTCGGGATGCCGAGAGCGTCACGGTCGATCCCGTCCAGCCCCCGGACGATCGATTCATGCGGCATCCGCCACTGCATGGATTGATAGGCAAGGTCCGCCAGCGGATGACCGAGGGTCGATAATTCCCAGTCAACCACGGCAATAATTTCAGGCTTCACAGGATGAAATATAAAATTATCGAGCCGGTAATCGCCGTGAATGAGGCCGCAGGTCCCGTCATCCTGCGGAATATTTGCGCTGACCCACTGGATTAACTGGTCCATCGGGGCAATATCTTCGGTCTCGGACGCCTTATATTGTTTGGTCCAGCGGCTGACCTGACGCTGAAAATAATTTCCGGGCCTGCCGTAATCCTCAAGTCCCTGCGTCCTCAGATCCACCGAATGAATAGCCGCCAGCACCCGGTTCATTTCATGATACATTGCGGCCCGTTCGCTGTTACCCGCTTCCGGCAGGGCGGGGTCCCAGAAGATGCGGCCCTCGACATAATCCATGATATAAAACCAGCTGCCGATTACGCTGTCATCGGTGCAGAGATGCCGGGGGGTGGCAACCGGTACGTCTGTTCCGGCAAGGGCGCGGGTTACCTGATATTCCCGGTCAACCGCATGGGCGGATTTTAGCAGTTTTCCCGGCGGTTTGCGTCTGAGGACATATTTGCCGGATTTGGCGGTAATCAGAAAGGTTGGGTTGGACTGGCCCCCGGCGAATTTTTTCAGGGTCAACGGCCCGGCGAAACCGTCCATATGCTGTTCGAGATAAGAGCCGAGCTTTTGATCATCTATCATGTCAGTAAGACTTTACCATATGGCCGCCGTCAACCACAAGGGTGGTGCCGGTGATAAAGGATGAGGCCCCGCTCGCCAGCAGCAATAACGGTCCGTCCAGCTCATCAAGCCGCCCGAGCCTGCGTGACGGAATGGTTTTGATATAGGCCTTGCCCCGGTCCGTATCAAAAAAGGCCGCATTCATTTCGGTCTTGAAATAGCCCGGCGCGATGCTGTTGACCCGGATGTTATGGCGTATCAGCTCGGAAGCCATGCAACGCGTCATGTGAATGACCGCCGCCTTGGAGGTCGCATAGCTGGTCTGCAGGGTCTGAAAGGCGAGGCCGAGCAGGGACGAGATATTGATTACGACCCCGGGATGCTGTGCCGCGACCAGCCGTTTGCAACCCGCCTGCGCCACCTGCATCACCCCCTTGAGGTTGGTATCCATGGTGAAATCCCAGCTTTCCCCGTCAATATCAAGAAAGGCTTTGCTGTCCGCCACCCCGGCATTGCAGACAATAATATCCACCAGACCGAATTTCTCTTCCGCCCGGTCATAGGCCGCCTGAATTGAGGCGGGGTCGGTAACATCCATGGTGACGGCCATGACCTCACCGCCGCTGTCGGTGATGTCATCCACCAGTCTGTCAAGCCTGTCACGTCGGCGGGCAGCCACCACGACTTTCGCACCGGCGTTGGCCAGAACTTTGGCGAAATGGGCGCCGAGGCCGCTTGACGCCCCGGTGACGAGGGCAATCTTGCCGGTCAGGCTGAAAATATTGGTCATAAGCTTATCCTTCTTTGCGGTATGGCGGGGTGAGCCAGGGCAGGGTAAAGCCCGCCCTGTCCCGGGCCGTGCGAATTTCGAGGCGGGCAATGGCGCGCAGATGGACCTCGTCCGGACCATCGGCAAAACGCAGCGCCCGGCCCCAGGTCCAGATATCGGCAAGCGGCGTGTCCGGCGATATGCCCATGGCGCCAAAGACCTGCATGGCGCGGTCGGCAATGGTGGTCTGCATTTTCGGGATGATGGCCTTGATCATCGAGATTTCCTTGCGGGCTTTTTGCGCCCCGACCTTGTCAATCATGTCGGCGGTCTTCAGCACCAGCAGCCGGGCCTGATCAATTTCCATCCGCGAGCGGGCGATATTCTCGCTGACCGAGCCATGTTGATGAAGATATTTGCCGAACGCCTTTCTCTCCTGCGCCCGTTCCACCATCAGATCAAGGGCGAGTTCCGACTGGCCAATGGAACGCATGCAATGATGGATGCGTCCCGGGCCAAGCCGGGCCTGCGCCATCATAAAGCCGTCGCCCTCACTGCCGAGAATATTGCGGACCGGCACCCGGACATCGCGGAAAGTGATCTCGCAATGGCCCTCGGGCGAATGATGATTCATAATCGGGATATTGCGTTCCACCGTGACGCCGGGGGTCTCCATTGGAACGATAATCATGCTTTGCTGGCGGTGCCGGTCGGCAT
>JALUWZ010000032.1 GCA_027019205.1 Emcibacter sp. | reverse complement strand
CTGGAACAGCATATCGGAGAACAGGGTATGAGAGAATGACAAAATCCGGCCTGAAAAAGAAATCCCTGAAAAATAAATCCCTGAAAAAGAAAACAAGGGCAGGGGCGCGCAAAAAACGCCGCCTGTATTTTATGGTGACGTCCCTTGTGGTGCTGGGCCTTGCGGTGGGGCTGGTTCTGAACGCTCTGAAGGATAATATCCGTCTGTTTTATGACCCGACCGAGATTGTCGAAAAGGGCATCGAACCGGGCCGGGATTTCCGCCTTGGCGGTCTGGTGGCGATGGACAGTTTTAAAAGCGAGGTATCAGACGGACATACGGTCAATAAATTCACCATAACCGACGGCAACGACTCGGTTCCGGTTATTTATCAGGGGCTGCTGCCTGACCTGTTCCGCGAAGGGCAGGGCGTGGTGGCCGAAGGGGTGATGAACAAGGCCGGGGTTTTTGTCGCCTCGGAGGTTCTGGCCAAACATGATGAGAATTATATGCCCAAAGAAGTGGTTGACAGCCTGAAAAAGCGCGGTCAGTGGAAGGAATATACCAAAAAGCGGGATAGTGGCTCATGATTGCTGAACTCGGCCATTTCTCTCTGGTGCTGGCGCTGGGCCTGGCCGTCCTTCAGGTCATTGTGCCGATGGTCGGCGCGGCCCGTGATGATGGCCGCATGATGATGCTGGCCCGGCCTGCGGCTTACGGCCAGTTCCTGTTCTGCCTGCTGGCTTTTCTCGCCCTGACCTACTGCTATATCATTTCGGATTTTTCCGTGGCGGTCGTCGCCCGCAACAGCCATTCGCTCAAGCCGCTGCTTTATAAAATTTCCGGGGTCTGGGGCAATCATGAAGGCTCCATTCTGCTCTGGGTGACCTTTCTGGCCCTCTACGGGGCGCTGGTGGCCTTCTTTGGCCGCAATCTGCCGCGAAGCCTGCAGGCCCGGGTATTGGCAGTACAGGCAATAATCGGGGTTGGTTTCTATCTGTTTATGCTGCTGACATCAAACCCCTTTGAGCGGCTGGCAAATGTCCCCTTTGAAGGCAACGGGATGAATCCGCTGTTGCAGGACCCGGGGCTGGCCTTTCATCCGCCATTTCTCTATCTGGGCTATGTCGGTCTGTCAGTGGCCTTTTCCTTTGCCATTGCCGCCCTGATAGAGGGTCGGGTCGATCCGGCCTGGGCAAGATGGGTCAGGCCCTGGACCCTGCTGGCCTGGCTGTTCCTGACCATCGGCATTACGCTTGGTTCATGGTGGGCCTATTACGAGCTGGGCTGGGGCGGCTGGTGGGGCTGGGACCCGGTTGAAAATGCCAGTTTCATGCCGTGGCTGGCGGCGACCGCCCTGCTGCATTCGGCGATTGTGGTGGAAAAACGCAACAGTCTGAAAAGCTGGACGGTTCTGCTGGCGATTGTTGCCTTTTCCTTCAGCCTGCTCGGGACATTCATTGTCCGGTCCGGTATTATCACATCGGTTCACGCCTTTGCCACCGACCCGAAACGTGGCATGTTTATCCTGCTGTTCCTCGGGCTGGTGATCGGCGGCAGTTTCCTGCTGTTCGCCCTCAGGTCCGACAGGTTGCAGGCCGGCGGCCTGTTTGCGCCCGTCAGCCGCGAAAGCGGGCTTGTGATCAATAACCTGTTTTTGTCGGTGGCGGCGGCGGTGGTGTTGTATGGCACGCTGCATCCGTTGCTCAGTGACGCCCTGTTCGGGGTGAAATCATCGGTCGGCGCCCCGTTTTTCAATCTGGTTTTCGGCTTTCTGATGATTCCGGTGGTGATGATGATGGGCCTCGGGGTGCATTTTAAATGGAAACGGGCCGATATAAGGGGGATCAGCCAGCGGCTCGCGGCAATTACCGGCCTGTCACTGCTCGCCGTGCTGATGACGCTTTATGTCGCTTATGGCGGAAGCCTGATGCCGGCGATCTGGGTCGGCATTGCCCTGTGGCTGCTGCTGTCAATGTTTCAGGAGCTGGGCCACCGGATAAAGCTGTTCCGGGTGCCGTTCGGCGACAGCCTGCGCCGGCTTATGCGCCAACCCCGGTCAAGCTGGGGCATGAGCCTCGGTCATATCGGTTTTGCCATTGCCCTGATCGGGATCGTCGTGACTTCTTCGTGGAATCTTGAGGTTCAGAAGGTGGTTAAAATTGGCGAAAGTCTGACCATCGGCGATCATACGGTGACGTTAAAGGATGTCATTCCGGTGGCCGGGCCGAATTACAGTGCGGTTCGGGGGATCGTCACCGTGACCGCCAAAGACGGCAAATCCTATATCGCCTATCCTGAAAGCAGAACTTATGTATCTTCCCCGATGACAACGACAGAGGGCGATGTCGCGACCACGCTGACCGGTGATCTGTTCATTGTGATCGGCGAAGCACAGGGACTGGATCAGTGGGGGATGCGGGTTTATTACAAACCGATGCAGGTCTGGTTATGGATTGGTGCGGCGATTATGGTGCTGGGCGGTTTTATCTCCCTCAGCGATCGCCGCTACCGTATTGGTACGCCGGGGAAAGCCACCGGAATTATAAAGGATGCGCGACATGCTCATTAGAAGATTCCTGCCGTTATTAATCTTTATCGGGCTTTTTGTCGCCTTCATGGTTGGCCTGACCCTCAATCCACGGGAAATTCCCTCGGCCCGGATAGGCAAGCCGGTGCCGGATTTTTCCCTGCCGCCTCTTGAGGGCGACGGTGTCGGGTTAAGCACGGCGGATATGACAGACGGGGACAATATCATTATCGTTAATTTCTTTGCCTCATGGTGCGGCCCGTGTCGGCTTGAGCATCCCTCCCTTATGAAACTTGCCAAGCTTGACGGGGTGAAATTATACGGAATTTCCTACAAGGACAAGCCGGAGAACAGCCTGAGCTTTCTCAAAACCCTTGGTAATCCCTACGTCAGGGTCGGTATGGATCTGAAAGGCCGCAACGCCATTGACTGGGGGGTGACCGGCACGCCGGAAACCTTTGTCGTCAAGAATGGTATCATTCGCTATCAGCATATCGGTCCGATCTATGATGTGCAGGTGGGTGAGCTGTTCCTGCCGCTTGTCAAAAAGCTTCGGCAGGAAGGTCCCTCATGAGAGTGTTGATCCTTGCGGCCTTTTTATTTGCCCTCACCCTTGATGCCAATGCCATCGGTGTTGACAAGGACCGTCTTGCCGACCCGCAGCAGGAAGCCCGGGCGTTTAAAATTATGAAACAGTTGCGCTGTCTGGTGTGTCAGAATGAATCGATTGCGGTTTCCGATGCCTCGCTGGCCGAAGACCTTCGGGCTATCGTCCGGAAGCAGGTCAGGGCCGGCAAGCCGGATGCCGAAATCATCGCCTTTATGACCAGCCGATATGGTGACTGGGTGTTGCTGAAACCACCGCTCAGGCCCGGGACGGTTATCCTGTGGTTTGGTCCGTTGATCCTGTTGGTGATTGGTGGATTTATGGTGTTCCGTTTCGTCAGACAACGTCCGGAAACGGCTATTGCCAGACCGCTTGACGCGGATGAGAAAAAACGCCTGAAGAAAATTCTCGGCGAAAAGAATGAACAGGAAGGGAACATGCCGTGATCTGGCTGTTATTGACAGGATTTTTCCTGCTGGCCTTCGGGATTATGCTGGTGCCATTGTTGCGATACCGTAATGATAGCGCAGAGGGGTCGGCAAAGGGTCAGGATATTACCGTTTACAAGGCGCAGTTACGGGAACTGGAC